>NZ_JBSVWF010000012.1:0-118191 GCF_054071635.1 Pseudomonas sp. SDO52101_S400
GCGAATTCTACAGCGTTACACGCTGCTGTCAACACCTCTTTTTCTCCGCTTTCGATCGAGAAGACCGAAACGTCAAAAGAGCCAAACATCACCACTCTCTCAACGCCTTCCAGGCTTCGATGACCTGAAGCGAGCCACTGCCGAAAACTGCGTAACTCATTGAGTTTCAAGGAGTTTTCCATTTCGACTGCGCCGGAAGTGGGGCGAATTATAGGCCTCCAGAATCTGCCGTCAACCTTTAATTCCGCTTTTCTCGCAAAACCTGCCTTTTACCCAGCAAACGCGGGATTCGGCGGGCTATCGGCGGAAGTCGCAGCACAAGAAGCAGCCCACCTATAAAGGCATAGACCGCCCATTCTTTAAGATCGGCGCGCACAATCCATAGCATATGCAGCAATCCCAACCCGAGAATCACATACGCCAGTCGGTGCAACTTCTTCCAGCGCGCGCCCAAACGACGCTGGCTATAACGGTTGGACGTCACCGCCAATGCCAGTAACCCCAGGAATCCAAGCGTACCGACAATAATGTACGGACGCTTACGCAACTCCACTCCCAGCTGCGACCAGTCGAAACCCAGGATGAATGCCATATAGCTGCACAAATGCAAAACCACATACGCAAAACACCAGAGTCCCAACTGCCGGCGCACAGCGATCCACCCTGCCCACCCCGTAAGCTTCTGCAGCGGCGTCATACTCAACGTGATCAATAGCAACACCAGCGTCCCGAGACCAAGTCGATCAACCAGGACTTTTCCGGGGTCCGGCCCGAGCAAATCCTCAAAGGCCAGGTAGAACCACCACAGTGGCCAGATAGTCGCCGCAATAAAAACGCCTACACGCCAGAACGGATATCGCATCAGTAATTCTTCCGCAGATCGAGCCCTGTATATAAAGCAGCGACTTCATCCGAGTAGCCGTTGAACATCTGCGTATCACGCACATTCGGCTTGAACAGACTATTGGGAAGACGTCGTTCCCGAGCCTGAGTCCAGCGAGGGTGATCAACCGTCGGGTTTACATTGGCATAAAACCCATACTCGTCCGCTGCAATGCTTTGCCAGGTCGTCTTTGGCTGCTCGCTGACCAGACTGATCCGCACGATGGATTTCACACTCTTGAAGCCATACTTCCATGGCACCACCAGACGCAACGGCGCGCCGTTCTGGTTCGGCAATTCACGGCCGTACATGCCCACAGCCAGGATCGCCAATGGATTCATCGCCTCATCCAGACGCAAGCCTTCTACATAAGGCCAGTCGATCAGGGCAAATCCCGACCGCTGTCCGGGCATGCTTTTGGGATCCTGCAAGGTTTCAAAACGGATGTACTTGGCATTGGACGTCGGCTCGACCTGCTTGAGTAGCGCCGAAACAGGGAAACCGATCCAGGGAATCACCATCGACCATGCCTCGACACAACGCAGGCGATAGATGCGCTCCTCCAACTGGTAAGGTTTCATGAAGTCTTCCAGTGCATAGCGCCCCGGCTTCCCCACTTCCCCGTCCACCACCACACTCCAGGGTTCGGTCTTCAGCGATCCGGCATTGGCTGCCGGATCACCCTTGTCGGTACCGAACTCATAGAAGTTGTTGTAGTGGGTCGCATCCTTATAGGGCGTGATCGCCTCATCCTTGACGTTCACCGCCCCCCATTTAATAGAAGGCTGCTTCTCGGCAAACCAGGCGGGCGCATTGCCGGACTCGACATCGGCATAACGCGCAGTCTCTTCGGCACTGGCCCAGCTCGGCAGACTGCTCATGGCCAGACCAGCCGCAGTTGCTCCGAGCAATTGCCGGCGAGAGAGATAAATGGATTCAGGCGTAACGTCCGACTCAAGGCAGTCGGACGCTTTGGGGATTTTGATCAGCATGACAACTCCGCAGTTTTGGAGGACAGATGCACCCATAGACTGCGGAGTATGAGGGAAATTACATCACTCGACGTTTTTGTGGCGACGAAGATGCAACAGGTACTGCACAGGGCCCGAAGCCGCATAGGCAAGGAACACCAGCAGCAGAATGCGTGGAGGATCGCTGAACACCACCGCGAACACCAACACCACCGCCAGGATCGCAACGAACGGCACGCGACCTTTCAGGTCCAGCTCCTTGAAGCTGTTGTACTTGATGTTGCTGACCATCAACATGCCAGCGGCCGCTACCATCAGTGCAACCAGGAACGACATCTTCGAACCCTGGATCCCGTAATCGCTGAACGCCCAGACAATCCCCGCGACCACACCGGCGGCTGCCGGACTGGCCAGACCGATGAAGTAACGCTTGTCTGCGGTACCCACTTGAGTGTTGAAGCGCGCCAGACGCAACGCCGCACCCGCCACATAGATGAAGGCGACCATCCAGCCGACCTTGCCCATGTCACCCAGCGCCCAGCCGAATGCCAGCAATGCCGGCGCGACGCCGAAGGCAACCATGTCCGACAGCGAGTCGTACTCGGCACCGAATGCACTTTGCGTGTTGGTCATTCGCGCCACACGGCCGTCGAGACCGTCGAGCACCATGGCGACAAAAATGGCGATAGCCGCGAAGGCGAAGTACTTGCTCGCATTCGTCGAATCCCCCGCGCTCAAGGCGGCCTGGGCACTCATCGAATTGATGATGGAATAGAACCCTGCGAACAGGTTCGCAGTGGTGAACAGATTCGGCAAAAGATAGATACCACGATGCCGGACTTTACGACCTTCTGCGTCATGCCCTTCTTCGACATGTTCATCGATGGGCAGCAGGCTTTCGGCGTCTGAAGCCTGGTTCGGCTCTTCGGGACGTTCGCTCATGGACATTACCTTGCAACGGATTGGACATTTTCGACAGGTGTCTGGGACGACGGTTCGGCCACAAACGATGCAGCTTTATACCAGAACCGCCCGCCCATACGAAAAAACGCGGCCGAGGCCGCGTTTTTTCATACAAGGGTCGACGACTTAGTTTTTGGCTTTGTCGACGATCTTGTTGGCACCGATCCACGGCATCATGGAGCGCAGTTGCTCGCCGATGATTTCGATACCGTGAGCGGCGTTGTTACGACGCTTGGCGGTCATCGAAGGGTAGCCGGTTGCGCCTTCGCTGATGAACATTTTGGCGTATTCGCCGTCCTGAATACGTTTCAGGGCGTTGCGCATGGCCTGACGGGATTCGGCGTTGATCACTTCCGGACCAGTCACGTACTCGCCGTATTCAGCGTTGTTGGAGATCGAGTAGTTCATGTTGGCGATACCGCCTTCATACATGAGGTCAACGATCAGTTTCAGTTCGTGCAGGCACTCGAAGTAGGCCATTTCCGGCGCGTAGCCAGCTTCTACCAGGGTTTCGAAACCGGCTTTCACCAGCTCAACGGTACCGCCGCACAGAACGGCTTGTTCGCCGAACAGGTCGGTTTCGGTCTCGTCCTTGAAGGTGGTTTCGATGATGCCGGTACGACCGCCACCAACGCCAGCGGCGTAGGACAGTGCAACATTCTTGGCGTTACCCGAGGCGTCCTGGTAGATCGCGATCAGGTCAGGAATACCGCCGCCTTTCACGAACTCGGAACGTACGGTGTGGCCCGGGGCTTTCGGCGCGATCATGATCACGTCAAGGTCGGCACGCGGAACAACCTGGTTGTAGTGGATCGCGAAGCCGTGGGAGAAGGCCAGGGTGGCGCCTTTCTTGATGTTCGGCTCGATTTCGTTCTTGTACAGGGAGGACTGGAACTCGTCCGGGGTCAGGATCATGACCAGGTCGGCAGCAGCAACGGCGGAAGCAACGTCAGTCACTTTCAGGCCGTGGGCTTCAGCCTTGGCAACGGTAGCCGAACCTTTACGCAGACCGACGGTAACGTCGACACCGGAGTCTTTCAGGTTGCACGCTTGAGCGTGGCCCTGGGAACCGTAACCGATGATGGCAACTTTCTTGCCCTGGATGATCGACAGGTCGCAGTCTTTATCGTAGAAAACTTTCATGAATTTCCCCTTTATATCCAGGCCGTTCAGGCCATTCGCTAATTTGGTTTAGATGCTGAGTACTTTGTCGCCGCGGGCAATACCGGTGACGCCACTACGGACGGTTTCCAGAATCGATGCGGTGCCGATGGACTGAATGAAGCTGTCGAGCTTGTCGCTGGTACCGGTCAGTTGAACGGTATACACGCTGGCGCTGACGTCGACGATCTGTCCACGGTAAATATCGGTGGTGCGTTTGATCTCGGCGCGCTGGGCGCCAGTGGCCTTGACCTTGACCAGCATCAGTTCGCGCTCGATGTGAGCGCTTTCCGACAGGTCCACCAGCTTGACCACTTCGATCAGCTTGTTCAGGTTTTTGGTGATCTGCTCGATGATTTCATCGTGGCCGACAGTGGTCAGCGTCAGACGCGACAGTGTCGGGTCTTCGGTTGGCGCCACGGTCAGGCTTTCAATGTTGTAGTTGCGCTGCGAGAACAGGCCGACTACGCGAGACAAAGCACCGGGTTCGTTTTCCAGAAGCAAGGAAATAATGTGCCGCATGATTAGGTACGCTCCGTCTTGCTCAGCCACATATCGCGCATGGAGCCGTCTTTGATCTGCATCGGGTAGACGTGCTCGCTGGTGTCGACCGAAATGTCGAGCACCACCAGGCGATCCTTCAGGGCGAACGCTTCTTCCATCTTCGACTTCAAATCTTTCGATTCGGTGATGCGCACGCCGACGTGGCCATAGGCCTCGGCCAGCTTGACGAAATCAGGCAGCGATTCCATATAGGAGTGCGAGTGGCGGCTGCCATAACTCATGTCCTGCCACTGACGAACCATACCCAGTACACCGTTGTTCAAGATCACGATCTTGACCGGCAAACCGTATTGCAGGCAGGTCGACAGTTCCTGGATGTTCATCTGGATGCTGCCCTCACCGGTGACGCACGCAACGTCAGAGTCAGGGAAGCTCAAGGCGATACCCATCGCGGCCGGCAGACCAAAGCCCATCGTGCCCAGGCCACCGGAGTTGATCCAGCGGTTCGGCTTGTTGAACTTGTAATACTGCGCAGCAAACATCTGGTGCTGGCCCACGTCGGAGGTCACAAAGGCATCGCCCTTGGTCACTTCGCACAGGGTTTCGATCACGGTCTGTGGCTTGATCTTGCTGCCGTCGCCCTTGTCGTAAGGGAACAGGCCGCGATCACCGCGCCATTCGTCCACTTGCTTCCACCAGCTGGCGACCGCTTCCTTGTTCGGGGTTTCGCCGATTTCCTTGAGAATCGCGACCATTTCGGTCAGGACGCTCTCCACCGGGCCAACGATTGGCACGTCAGCCTTGATGGTTTTGGAAATCGAAGCCGGGTCGATATCGATGTGAATGATCTTGGCGTTCGGGCAGAACTTCGGCGCGCCGTTGATCACGCGATCGTCGAATCGCGCACCGACAGCCAGGATCACGTCGGCATGGTGCATCGCCAGGTTGGCGGTGTAGCTGCCGTGCATGCCGAGCATGCCGATGAACTGACGGTCAGTGCCAGGGTAGCCACCCAGGCCCATCAAGGTATTGGTAACCGGCAGGTTGAGCATTTGCGCCAGTTCGGTCAGCGGCGCGGAGCCGTTGCCGAGAATCACGCCACCGCCGGAGTACAGCACGGGACGCTTGGCCGCCAGGAGCATTTCTGCTGCCTTGCGGATCTGCCCGGAGTGACCGCGAACGGCCGGGCTGTAGGAACGCAGTTTGGCTTTCTTCGGGAAGATGTATTCGAACTTCTCGGCCGGGTTGGTCATGTCTTTCGGGATATCGACCACGACCGGGCCCGGACGACCGGATTGCGCCAGGTAGAAGGCTTTCTTCATGACTTCCGGGATTTCCGAGGCGTGCTTGATCATGAAGCTGTGCTTCACGATCGGCCGGGAGATACCGATCATGTCGGTTTCCTGGAACGCGTCGGTGCCGACCATGGTGCTTGGCACCTGACCGGAAATGATCACCATTGGAATCGAATCCATATAAGCGGTGGCGATACCGGTGATGGCGTTTGTGGCGCCTGGACCGGAAGTCACCAATACCACGCCGGCTTTACCGGTGGCACGGGCATAGCCGTCAGCCATATGGGTAGCCGCTTGTTCGTGACGAACCAGGATGTGGGTCACTTCCGGTTCTTTGAACAGGGCATCGTAAACATGAAGAAGAGCACCACCCGGGTACCCGTAGATATATTTGACGCCTTCGTCACGCAAGAAGCGGACGAGCATCTCACCGCCAGATAAAAGCTCCACGTTGTTCACCTCTAAAACGCCAGAATACCGTCCACAAAAAGGCGAACGGGTCTTAATAGGTTTACTTCTCGGCAGAGCATGAGCGACGGTGGTCGCCGACTACGTCAGCACTGACTGAGCAAGTATTGGGATCGTCCCAAGTGTTGCGGGCCTTTCCCACCCAGCGCGAGGTAACGCGTTGCGGGTGTAACAGGTCGACGCGGATATGCGCCTCATGATCTGCCGAGAGGGTCTGCTTCTGGCAGTCCCTGTACAGCGGACTTTGGATTCTTCTGTTTCGCCCTCTCCAAGTCAAGCCGTCAATGTGCTTAATTGTGGGTAAGCACATGAGAACGCAAGAAAAAACCTGAAAAGCGCTACTCTGTTAGCGTCAATTGCGCAATTTTGCCAAGGAATCAGCATGCGAACGCTCCTCGTCACACTGCTGATCGGCCTCAGCCCCTGGTGCATGGCCGGTCAGATATACAAATGGGTCGATGCTCAAGGTGTCACGCATTTCGATGCGCAGCCGCCACAAGGCCAGTCGGCGACCACAGTGCAAACGTCGCCCTCGCCTGCGCCGCGTCCCACCGCGATGCCCGGCAGCGGCGCGTTGGGCGATCAGAAAGCCATCGACGACAAGGTCAGGAAACAGGTCGCCGAGCAACAGGATCAGCTCAAGACCTTCTGCGAACAGGCGCGCACGAACCTGGCGCAGCTGCAGAACAATCCGCGCTTGAGGGAGGAGACCGAGGGGGAATTGCGTCGGCTGAGCGATACGCAACGTCAGGAGCGTATCGCAGAGACGCAGAAACAGATTGCCGAAAACTGCCAGTGATCACTGGCAGTCGGCCATTCAGCGCGAAGCAGTGATCAGCAGGTCGAACTCTTTGAGCAACACCTGCAACTGCCGATCCTTGCCCTGCAGATTGCGCTGGGCGAAGACCATTTCGGCCATTTCCTGAATGCCCGAGGCATTGGGCAATGGCAGGTCCTGCTCGAGGATCATCTTCATCCGCGGCAGGAAGATCCATTGCAGCCATTGCTCGAAATCGAGTGTGTCGACCGAAAAAGGCTCGACACTGCTCAAGGCTTCAGCCGAAGGCTGGACATCATCCCACCAGCCCTGGGCACGCAGTTCACGCTCGATTAACAGCAGTTGATCGGCAACTTTCGAGAAACGCGCGTCCATTACAGCGAAACCTTGGCCTTCTGACGGGCCAGTGCGGCGCCGGCGGAGTCACCCTGTTTTTCGCGAGCCTGGGCAATCAGCTCCCACAGGCTGGCCTGCAAGTCAGGACGACCGTTGGCCATGGTCAGCGCGCGGCGGGCGGTTTGCTCGGCTTGCGGGGCATCGCCCTGAGCCATGCGCACTTGTGCCAGACGGTAAAGCACTTGTGGCTCACGCGGAGCAACACGCTGAGCGCGTTCCAGGCTGGAGGATGCACCGTTCAGATCGCCGCCGGCCTGCTGTTGTTGCGCCGTGCTCAGCAAGGCGAGCACCGGGCCGTCCAACTGCTCATCGGCAGACAGACCACCGCCGCTGCTGGCCGAAGGAATACCGCTAGGCGTCGAAGGCATGCTGTAGCTGCCGGAGCTGATCGGTGCCGATTCAACCGGCGATGGGTTGTAAGGCCCAGCGGTGATGCCTCCAGACGCCGGCCCCGGCACGATCGGCGAAGTGCTGATCGGAGTCGACGTCGCAGCGCCGCCCGGCACCATCACCACCACACCGGTATCACCCTGTGGAATAGCCTGAGTCTGGGCCTGTACAGGACGTTTCACTGTCGTTTGACGGAAACCACCATTGGCCGAGATGCGCTCGCTGTTGGACACGGCCGTGCCGGAATCGACAACCGGGATCGAACCACGCTGTACGGTAGAGCAGCCGCTGAGCAAAGCCACGGCGGTCACCGCTGGAATCAACCACTTGTTCACTTGAAACCCTCTTCGCTTAATTCATCCAGCCCTTGACCCAATCCATCACCGACTCGCTCGAGGCCGGGCTTTCGCCTGCGCAGGAGGCGCCGGGTGGCGGTTCGCTGCCGCGAATATACGGCATCTGCACGGCGCCCGGACAGTTGGCATCGGAGCCCTGACCCGTACGCGAATCAACCCACGCCTGAACCACGTTGTCCGGCTGCGGCATGTCCAGCGGCAGCGGGTCGGCCTTGCGCATGAAACTGGTCCAGACCTGCAATGCACCGGTGGCACCGGTGAACGGCGTCTTGCCGTTATCGTCACGGCCTAGCCAGACCACCGCCAGCAGATCCTGACTGAAACCGGCGAACCAGCTGTCCCGCGAATCGTTACTGGTACCGGTCTTGCCGGCCAGTGTCAGGGTCTTGGGCAACACGTTGTACACCGAGCTGCCGGTACCTTCACGCATGACGCGTTGCATGGCGTTCTGGATCAGATAGATCGAGGCAGGATCGAAACGTTGCTCGATCTGGAACGGATAACGCTTGAGCGGCTCGCCCTCGGCGGTCAGCACACTGCGAATCCCGCGCATCGGCGTATTGAAGCCACCGTTGGCGAGGGTCTGGTACATGGTCGCCACTTCGATCGGTGTCATGCCACCGGCACCCAGCAGCATCGACGGGAACGCCGGGAACTCACGGGTTACGCCCAGACGCCCGATGGTCTTGAGGACATTCGGAACACCCACCGCCAGCCCGAGACGCGAGGTCGACAGGTTGTAGGAATGCGCCAGCCCTTGATAAAGGAAAACCGTACCGTGTGAACGACGATCATAGTTCTGTGGTTTCCACACCTGGCCGTCTGCACCCTTGATGGAAAGCGGATCATCCGACAGCCAACTGGTCAGCGTGTACTGGCTCGGTTTTTCCAGTGCGGTCAGATAAACCGCAGGCTTGACCAGAGAACCAATCGGTCGCACCGCATCCAGTGCCCGGTTGAACCCGGCGTAACTGGCCTGACGGCTGCCGATCATTGCCTGGACTTCGCCGGTTTCCGGGTTGGTCACGACCATTGCCGCTTCCACGTCATCGGCGCCCTTGCGACCGGAAAGACGCTTGAAGGTGTCGTTGACCGAGGCCTCGGCCTTCATCTGCAGGATCGGGTCGAAACTGGTGAAGATCCGCAGACCTTCCTCGGTCAAGTCCTCGTCACGGTAGTCTTCACGCAACTGACGCTTGACCAGGTCGATGAAGCCCGGGAACGAGCTGTCGGCCAGCTTGCCGCGCGAGGTCACGCCCAGCGGCATTTTTTTTGCGGCCTCCACCTGTTCGGCGGAAGCGACACCCTGTTGCTCAAGTACGTCGAGCACCAGGTTGCGTCGCTCCAGCGCCCGCTCCGGGTTGCGACGCGGGTTGTAGTAGGAAGGGCCCTTGACCATGCCGACCAACAGAGCTACCTGATGCAGTTTCAGCTCGGACAATGGCTGGCCGAAGAAGAACTGGCTGGCAAGACCGAAACCGTGCACCGCACGCTGACCGTCCTGACCGACAAAGACTTCGTTGAGGTAAGCCTCAAGGATTTCCTTCTTGTCGTAATGCAGTTCGAGCAGCAGCGCCATCATCGCTTCGGTGAGCTTGCGCGTCAGGCTGCGCTCGTTGGTGAGGTAGAAGTTCTTGACCAGTTGCTGGGTCAGCGTACTGCCGCCCTGAGTCATCTTGCCGCCAGAGGTGTTGACCCAGATGGCACGGGCAATCGACTTCGGCGACACGCCCCAGTGACTGTAGTAATCCCGGTCTTCCACAGCGACCAGGGTTTCCAGCAGATACGGCGGCACCTGATCGAGCTTGATCAGAATCCGGTCTTCAAGGTTTTTCGGGTAGATTCCGCCGATCATCAGCGGCTCCAGGCGCACCACCGACAACTTCGAACCGTTCGTCGCCGAGAGCTCGGCCACGTAGTCACCGGAGAAACGCACGCGCACCGGCTGCGGTTTTTCGAGGCCTTCGTAGAACTGGAAGCCTCGAGTGTTCAGATCGACGGTATTGCCGTTGACTGCCGCCGCGCCAGGACCATTGCTCACCGCTTCGCGGCGATAGCCCAGGGCATCGAGTTCAGTGAGGAAATCGTCCTTGCTCAGTTTCTGTCCGACGAACAGCTCGAGCGGACGCGCGTATACCTTGGCCGGGATGGTCCAGCGCTTGCCGGAGAATTTCTCCTGCACCACGGCATCGAGGTAAACGGCGAAGCCAGCCAGCACCACAAGGCCGACCAGACTGAGTTTCAGGGCCCAGCCCAACCATGGGCGCAGGCCCCGGGAGGGTGGTTTTTTAGGGGTGCGGGGGGATCGAGTACGAGTCATGGCGGCGGATTATACGCACTTTATTCATACTCAACAGGAGCGCTCCGAGGTTTGCGTCGGGCTGGCGAGCGGCCATAATGGCGACCTCGAATTTTCCCAGTCTCTGAAGGATCGCCTGTGAGCCAGTCCCTGATCGCCGCCCTGCAAAACCCAGCCCTGTTTGCGCACCCTGTCGAAGGGTTTCAGGTCATCGAAACCCATATCTCGTGGGTCCTGCTCACCGGCCCCTACGCTTATAAAGTGAAGAAACCGGTGAACTTCGGCTTTCTCGACTTCACCAGCCTCGAATCCCGCGAGCATTTCTGCGGCGAAGAACTGCGCCTCAACCAGCGCCTGACCGACGATTTGTATCTGGAAGTGATTCCAGTCACCGGCACTGCCGAAGCCCCGCAACTGGGTGGCGACGGCCCGGCCATCGAATACGTGCTGAAAATGCGCCAGTTCCCGCAGACCGGCCTGCTGAGTACTCTGCAAGCCAATGGCGAGCTGACCACCACGCACATCGACGAAATGGCCGAGCAGATTGCTCGTTTCCACCTCAGCGCGCCGAAAGTCCCGGCCGAGCACGATGCCGGCACGCCTGAAAGCGTGATGGCGCCGGTTCGCCAGAACTTCGAACAAATCCTGCCGTTCCTCAGCGACAAAGCCGATCTGCTGCAACTGGAAGCCCTGCAAGCCTGGGCCGAAAGCAGCTTCGAACGCTTGAAGCCCCTGTTCGCCCAGCGCAAGGCCGAAGGTTTCACCCGCGAATGCCACGGTGACATTCACCTGGGCAACGCCACACTGATCGACGGCAAAGTGGTGATCTTTGACTGCATCGAATTCAACGAACCGTTCCGCTTCACCGACGTCTGGGCCGACACCGGCTTCCTGGCGATGGACCTTGAAGACCGTGGTCTGAAATCCCTGGCCCGTCGCTTCATCAGCCAGTACCTGGAACTGACCGGCGACTATAAAGGCCTGGAAGTGTTGAACTTCTACAAGGCTTACCGTGCCCTGGTACGTGCGAAGGTTGCACTGTTCAGCATGCCGGCCGACGCGACGCCGGTGCAGCGCGCCACCACTCTGCGCCAGTACCGCAACTACGCCAACCTGGCGGAAAGCTACAGCACCATTCCTTCGCGCTTCATGGCGATCACCCACGGCGTATCCGCTGTAGGCAAAAGCCACGTAGCCATGCGTCTGGTCGAGGCGCTGGGCGCAATTCGCCTGCGTTCCGATGTGGAGCGCAAGCGTCTGTTCGGCGAACAAACCGTCGCCAACGACGTTCAGGCCGGGATTTACAGCGCCGATGCCAGCGCTGCTACTTATTCTCGCCTGCATGAAATCGCCGAAGTGATCCTGCACGCCGGTTTCCCGGTGGTGATCGATGCCACTTACCTCAAGCGCGATCAACGTGACAGTGCAGCCAAGGTTGCCGAGGCCACTGGCACGCCGTTCCTGATCCTCGACTGCAACGCGCCACAAGCAGTGATCGAGAGCTGGCTGGCCCTGCGTCAGGCAGACAAAAAGGATCCGTCCGACGCCACGCTGGCCGTGATCGAAGCACAACAAGCCAATCGTGAAGCCCTGACCCCGGAAGAAATCCTGCGCAGCAAACGCGTGCAGACCAACGAATCCGGTACCCTGGACACCGTCGTGGCGCAAATCCGCCAGCGCCTGCCAGGTCTGTAAGAAACTATTTCGGCCGTGAAGCCCTTGCTCGCTTCACGGCCGTCAAATAGTGGCACTATACTGGCGTCATAAAACCAACAGGTGATCTGACATGAGCCAGCCGAAACTTCTCGACACCCCGCTTTATGCCTTGCTGCACAAAGACGACATAACCGGTTTCAACAAAGAACGTCCGAAAGACGGCCCGATCGATATGGTCGGCGGTGATTTTCGCGGCCTCGACCTGCGTGAACTGAACGCCGATGGCGTGGATTTCCGGGACGCCTACTTCCGTTCCGCTGATCTGCGTGGCATCGACTTCCGCAACGCTGCGCTGGAAGGCGCCAGCCTGGCCCACGCGCAGATTTCCGGTGCTTACTTCCCGCCGGAGCTGAGTGCGGACGAAATCCTGATGTCGATGAACTTCGGTACACGCCTGCGTTATCGGACCCGCTGAGTCTCGGAATACCCAAACTCGTCCAGCGCCCCCCGCTTTGCGCTGGACTTCGTGCTATTCGTAATTTTCTCTCGCCCTCCTCCCCTTATTCATCAGCGGAAACTGACGTTTCTTAGAAGCGTTTGCGTCGAATCCGACCAAACAACCACGCTTTTCCTACTGATGGCTACACTCCTGAGAAGCTCGCCCACGCACCATTCGGCCGTCGCAAGGAGGCTTGATGAATGATGAACTGCAACACCTGAAGAATCTTGGCAAGACGTCGGCGCAATGGCTGCATGCCGTGGGCATCCACAGCGCCTCGGATCTGCGTCGCCTTGGCGCCGTGGATGCCTATCGGGCCGTGCGCACGCGCGGGTTCCGGGCGTCGAAGGTGTTGTTGTATGCGATCGAAGGGGCGCTGATGGATGTGCACTGGAACGACATCCCTGCTGAACGCAAGGACGCACTGAACAAACAGCTCGAAGCCATTTCCTCTCGCCACAAGAACTGACGGGCACCCACCTTCATGTATCTGCTCGGGGAACAATCGGCGCCGGCCGAAGCGATGATCAACCGTTTGCAGAGTCTGCCCGGTCAATTTCTGAGGGATCTTGAACCGTGCGGGCCCGTGCTGGAACTGGAGGCCACGGATGACCTGATGGCGCAGTTGCCGGTTGATCAGCTGTTTTTACTGACGGAGGGCATCATCAACGGCCAGTTCAGTGGCCGGACGCTTTTCTATTGGCAGGAAGGTGATCTGATCGGTCTGCAACAAGGTCCGGACTGGACAGACTGCATCCTGCGTTCGGACGGACCATTGAGCCTGCTGCCCTACCGTCGACGTGATCTGTTGCAGCATGTGCATTCAGAACCCGCGCGTTCGGAGCAATTTCTGCACTATCTGCTCGGTCAAATGGCGCTGCTGGCCAATGCGGTCGCCGAACTCAAGCCGAGGGAGTTTCGCAGCACCAATGGCTTTAAAAGGGTCGAGGCCGGAGAAGTGTTGATCCGCGAAGGAGATCCCGCCGATCACGTGTTCGTGATCATCGAGGGACACGCGCAGGCATTCGTCGACGGGCACAAGGTTGGCGAAGTGCCCAAAGACGAGATTTTCGGCGCCATGGCGATATTCACCGGCGAACCCCGCAACGCTACCGTCGTTACCTGCGAGCCGAGCACCGTGATGCTGATTCCCGGCGATCAGTTTCTGAGCATGACGCGCAGCAATCCGAAAATCGCCCACAGCCTGATCGAAAGCATGGCGCGGCGCATCGACCAGCTCAACAAGCAGCTCACGGCACTTGACCGTCCAAGCTGAAGCCCAGTGTTTTCAGGGCTTTTCAGCCATTCCCCAAACAAAACCGAAGAAATGGAAAAACACTCGTTGACTTGTTAATGAGAATCGCTATGATTATCACAACTGGTCGCGAGATCAGTCGATATTCTGAAAAGCCCTTGGTTCGGACTCTCAGATTATCTCCTCATCAGGCTAATCACGGTTATTTGACCCGGTTTTTACCGGGTCTTTTTTTGCCTGCAAGAAAGTTATTGGCCGAACTGTTTACGCATCTCGGCACAGTAATCCGGTTTCGGCGTAGCCGGTGTGAACCAGACATAATCGGCCATGGCTGCCGTGACCTCGCTGCCCTGCTCCGCCAGCATCAGCACCGTCGGCGCTTCGGGCGCCCCCAGATCCAGCACATGCAGCGGCACACCAACATCCTTGCGCGCATGAAACGCACCCGCCAGCAACAATGCAGGCCCAGGCGCCGCCAACAGGCGCGAAGCCATGCGTCGATCCCGTTGCTGCTGTACCGCCAGCATCGCCGGCATTTGCGACTGAGGCAGCAAGCCGCAGTGAGAATCGCTGATCTGCCCGGCCAGCTCGTTTTTTACCGACTCGGCGTTGCTGCGATCCCCCTTCAATACCGGCGGGTCGCGATAGAACGCACGAATTTCAATGTTATCGAGATTGGCCGCCAGCAATGGATACGGTTGCGTAAAGGCAAACCGCACAATCGGCCCGTAGAGTTTCCAGTCCCAGCCGTCCTGCCATGCCAGCTCGACCGGGAGATCAACAGCAGGTTTTGCGGAATGGCGTACATCATCAACCCGCGATTGTTGATCGGGCGTCAGCATTTCAAGCAGGAGACTGCCTTGGGGCCGCTCTTCGCCCAATGTCTGCAACAACCACAATTGCACGGCATGGTGATCGGCGTTGTCATGTTGCTCACCGACGATCACCCGTGCCGGTTTTCCCAGGCGCGCCAGCAGTTCTTGCGGGGTAATCTGTGTTCCATTGCGCAGGTCGCGAATATCGCCACTGACCGGTGGCGGAGCCACATGCTGGCAACCACCAAGCAACAACACCGCGAACAGCAAAATCCCACGCATGCTTTCACCTCGATGACCACATCAGCGGGCGATGATCAGCGGATGCCCGCGCTCCGGGTGCGACTGCACCAACACCTCCAGACCGAATACAGCCTTGAGCGACTCCGGACGCAACACCTGCTGCGGCGTGTCCAGTGCCACCGGGCACCCGCCCTCCAGCAGCAAGATACGATCACAATAGCGCGCCGCCAGGTTCAGATCATGCAGGATCACCATCACCGCTGCGCCACGATCAGCAAACTCGCGCACGGCCTGCAGCGTGGTGTGCTGATGCAACGGATCGAGCATCGAAGTCGGCTCATCCAGCAACAAGGTCTGCCCGGCCTGCCCCGGCCACAGTTGAGCCAGCACGCGGGCCAGATGCACCCGCTGGCGCTCGCCACCGGAGAGCGCCAGATAACTGCGTCCGCTCAAATGACCGGCATCCGCTGCCAGCAACGCGGCGGCGACAATCTCGTCGTCGCGCACTCTGCCGCTCTGATAGGGCAAACGCCCCATCCCGACTACTTCTTCGACGCGAAAGGCGAAATCCAGCGTCGACACCTGGGGCAATACCGCCAGCCGTTGAGCACGTTGAGTACCGCTCCAATGGCTCAAGGCTTCGCCGTCGAGAGAAACGCTGCCTTCACTGGCCGTCAGTTCCCCGCACAATGCCCCGAGCAACGTGCTCTTGCCGGCACCATTGGGGCCAAGCACGCCGAGCACTTCACCCGACTCCAGTTGCAGATTGACGCCAGCCAGTACCGTCTTGCGGCCACGACGGATGTGCAGATTGTGCGCTCGCAACATCAGGCACGTCCTCGCAGCAGCAGATAAAGGAAAAACGGCGCGCCAATGAATGCCGTGACGATGCCAATCGGCAACTCCGCCGGCGCCAGCGCCAGCCGTGCCACCAGATCCGCCAGCAACAACAGACTGGCACCGGCCAGCACCGATGCCGGCAGCAACACGCGATGATCCGGCCCGGCGAGCAAACGCACCAGATGCGGTACCACCAACCCGACGAATCCGATCATCCCGGCCGCCGCCACCGCCGCACCGACCCCCAATGCCGTACAGAACACCAGTTCACGCTTGAGCCGCTCGACATCGATCCCCAGATGCCCCGCTTCCGACTCCCCGAGCAGCAGCGCATTGAGTGCCTTGGCCCTGCGCGGAAGCCAAAGTGCAACACCGGCGCTGATGATCAACAGCGGCCACAACCGCGCATAACTCGCACCATTGAGGCTGCCCAGGTTCCAGAACGTCAGGGTTCGCAGGGTTGCATCGTCCGCCAGATAGGTAAAAAGCCCGACAGCAGAACTGGCGAGCGCAGTCAGGGCGATGCCCGCCAGCAACATGGTCGCGACATTGGTCTGCCCGTTACGCCGCCCGAGCCGGTAGACCAGCGCCGTCACCCCAAGACCACCGAGAAACGCACACACCGACAACAGGTACGGGCCGAACCACTCCGGCAAACCGCCGAAAAAAGAACCACCGACAATGGCCACCGCCGCGCCTAAAGCAGCGCCACTGGAGACGCCAACCAACCCGGGATCGGCCAGCGGATTGCGAAACAGCCCCTGCATCGCCACACCGGACAACGCCAGCACGCCGCCGACAGCCAACCCAAGCAAGGTCCGCGGCAAACGAATCTGCCCGAGGATCAGTTCAGCCTGCTCCAGCCCGTCCGGCGCCAGCGGCACACCGATCATGCGCAACGCGGCACGCAAGGTATCGAACAGCGGCAGGCTGACCGGCCCCAAGGCCAGCGACAGCCAGATCGCCAACAAGCACAACAGCGTCAGGCCGATGAACAAGCCACGAGGTTTGACCAGCGTGGTCATTGGCTGCTCTGGGTCGGGTAGAAACCGTCAGACAAGGTTTTCAATGCGGCCGGCAAACGTGGCCCGAGCCCGCCGACCAGCAGCGTCGGGTCCAGCTCCAGCACACGTCCGGACTTGCCCGCACGGCTGGAATTGAGGATCGGGTTTTCCTTGAAAAGCGCTGCTTTCGCCGCCTCGCCGGTCAATGCTCGATCAGCGAATACCAGAACTTCAGGATCGAGCCCCGCCAGAGACTCCACGGAAAACGGCTTGTAACCGGTATGGGTGGCCAGGTTGTGTCCGCCCGCCTGTTGCAGCAGCCAATCGGCGGCGGTGTCCTTGCCGGCGATCAACGGTTTGCCGCCGGCATGCCCGAGTAGCAACAGCACGCCGGGGGCCTTGTGTCTTGACTGCACCTCAACCACTCGCGCTTTCTGTGCGTCGAGTTGCTGTTGATAACTTTGCAGCAGTTGCGTCGCCTGAGTCTCGGCGCCCAGCAACTGGCCCAGATGGGTGACATTTTTTTCCAGCGTCGGCAGATCCGGCTGAGCGGAGAACAACTCCACCTGCACCTTGGCACTGCGAACCTGCGAGATCACTGGTGGCGGGCCCATTTCATCGGTGCCGATCAGGATGTCCGGGCGCAGGCTGAGTATGCCTTCCGCCGACAGGCTGCGCTGGTAACCAATGCTCGGCAGCGACTTGAGGGATTCGGGATGCTGGCTGGTGGTGTCGACCCCCACCAGCTTCGCCTCGCCGCCCAACGCACTCACCCATTCGGACAACGCACCGCCGGCACTGACCCATCGTTGCGGCAATTGGGCCGCTGCAGCCTGGTGGCTGACAATAAGTCCGACACACAGCACGGCAACGCGGGTACTCAGGCGCATAGACAGCTTCCTTGAAGGATTTTCCCGGGCATCGGGACGGCAGGCCAAGTATCCTCGGCAGCGGTCACCGCGCAGCGGGCGAAGGCGGCCATTTGATAATTGTTTGCATTTGAACGTCAAGCTCGGACATATCCGGACACGAGCCGACACTTGAGGATAGCCATGAAGTTTCTGTGCACGGGCGCCGATCTGGCCGAGGCCGCCAGCCGCGGTTTCGAGATCGATGGCAAAAAACTGTTCGCCGTGCGCCGGGCCGGTCAGGTGTACGTCTACCTCAACCGTTGCCCGCACCGGGGCGTCGGGCTGGAATGGCAGCCCGACCAGTTTCTCGACCCGAGCAACAGCCTGATCCAGTGCGCCACTCACGGCGCACTGTTTCTGATCGAGGACGGCGAATGCGTGGCGGGCCCCTGCGCCGGACAATCGTTGATGGCCATCGATTGCCGTGAAGATGCCCAAGGGCTGTGGGTCGACGTTTAACCGTTGAGCAATACGTCCAGCCGACGGTCGATCCGCATTTCCTCATGGCTTAACCGCACGCCATAAGCCAGCACCTCGACCCCGGACGCCACCGCCTCGCGCAAGGCATCGGCGTAGGCCGAATCGATTTCCACGGCGGGACGCACCGCCTCGATGCCGGTCAGATTCACGCAGTACAACTGCACCGCCCGAATCCCGTCGCGCGCCAGGTGCGCCAGCTCACGCAAGTGTTTGGCGCCGCGCTCTGTCACGGCATCGGGAAAAGCCGCCACCGCCGTACCGTCGAAACCCAGGGTGACGCTTTTCACTTCCACGTACGCCGGCCCGCTCGGGTATTCGAGGCGAAAGTCGATACGGCTTTTTTCCTGTCCGTAGGCCACTTCGCGTTTCAGCGCGGTAAAACCGTTCAACTCGCTGATGACACCGGTCTGCAAGGCCTCTTCGACCAGGGCGTTGGCGCGCCCGGTGTTCACACAGAACAACCGGCCCTGCGGGGTTTCGCCGATTTCCCAGGTGCCCGGCAGCTTGCGCTTGGGATCATTGGAGCGACTGAACCAGACCTGACCTCCCTCGACCTGACAATTGAGCATCGAACCGGTGTTCGGGCAGTGAATGGTCAGCAGTTCGCCGCCAACGGTTTCGATATCAGCGAGAAAACGCTTGTAACGGCGGATCAACCGCCCTTCTTCAAGAGGAGGATGAAAGCGCATCAGCCTTGCCAGCTCTTCAAGCCACGAGCAATGCGTTCCACTGCTTCCTGCAGGCGAGCCAGGTTTTGCGTGTACGCAAAACGCACGTGATGGCTGGCCTGATAGCGACCGAAATCCAGGCCCGGGGTGAAGGCCACGTGCTCGGTTTCGAGGAAATGCCGGCAGAACGCGAAGGCATCACCGCCGAACTGGCTGATATCGGCATACAAGTAGAACGCGCCTTCCGGCTCCACAGCGATATTGAAACCCAGCTCCCGCAGCGCTGGCAGCAGGAAGTCGCGGCGAAGGCCGAACTCGGCGCGGCGCTCCTCGAGGATCGCAATGGTATCCGGCTCGAAACAGGCCAGTGCCGCATATTGGGCCATGCTCGGAGCACTGATGTAGAGGTTCTGCGCGAGTTTTTCCAGTTCGCTGACAGCCGCTTCCGGTGCCACCAGCCAGCCGAGCCGCCAACCGGTCATGCCGAAATATTTGGAGAAACTGTTGAGGACAAACGCACCGTCATCGACTTCCAGCACGCTGGCGGCATCGGTGCCGTAAGTCAGGCCGTGGTAGATCTCGTCCACCACCAGATGCCCGTGCCGCGCCTTGATGGCTGTGGATAACCCCGAAAGCTCATCGCGGGTCAGAATCGTCCCGGTCGGGTTGGCCGGCGAGGCGACCAGTGCGCCGACACTGTCGTGATCCCAGTGGCGCTCCACCAGATCAGGCGTCAGTTGATAGCGTACGTCCGGGCCGACAGGAACCAGTTGCGCCGCGCCTTCAACCAGACGCAGAAAGTGCCGGTTGCACGGGTAACCGGGATCGGCCAGCAACCAGTGTTTGCCCGGATCCACCAGCAACGCGCTGGCCAGCAGCAGCGCACCGGAGCCGCCCGGCGTGATCAGAATCCGTCGCGGATCGATATTCAGACCATAGCGGCTCTGGTAGAAACCGGAAATCGCCTCGCGCAGCTCAGGAATGCCACGGGCGGCGGTGTAACGGGTTTTCCCCGCCGTCAGCGCGGCCTGGCCGGCGCGGATGATCGGTTCGGCCGTCGTGAAGTCCGGCTCGCCGATTTCCAGGTGGATCACGTCGTGGCCGGCGGCCTGCAATTCATTGGCCCGCGCCAGCAACGCCATCACATGGAACGGTTCGATCGCACGACTGCGCGCACTGTAGGGCTGAGCCATTGGCCTTCCTTCAACGAGTGAAAAGAAACGATTCTACCCATCTGCCGGAACGAGCGAGAACCCGTAGCGGTCACAGCCTCAAGAACGCTGGACTGTAACGACACGAGCGTACGCTCCAGGATTGACTAAAATCAGTGATTGTCAGGTCTCCAACACCACCAGACATGGCTTGGCAAACATTTGCAGGCACCTCCGGCCGCGGGCTCGACATCCGGGAGTAGCGCGGGCCGAATTGATCTGGTAAGTTCGCCCGCTTGCAGCCGCAGGGCCGGCAGGTGTCGGTGATGGAGCAATCCTGCGCAATGGATTACAAGAGTAGAGGCGGTCCATTTCATGCCCACCCAAGCAAAGCAACAGCAGCAACAGGCGATCAGCGGTTTCGAACCTTACGTTCCGGCCGAAGGCGAAGAGTACATGGGCAAGCCCATGCGCGCGCACTTCACCAAGATCCTGACCAAGTGGAAACTGGACTTGATGCAGGAAGTCGACCGCACTGTTGATCACATGAAAGACGAAGCAGCCAACTTCCCTGATCCGGCCGACCGTGCCAGCCAGGAAGAAGAATTCGCCCTTGAGCTGCGTGCCCGCGACCGCGAGCGCAAACTGATCAAGAAGATCGACAAGACGCTGCAGTTGATCGAAGACGAAGAGTACGGCTGGTGTGATTCCTGCGGTATCGAGATCGGCGTCAAGCGCCTCGAAGCCCGCCCGACTGCCGACATGTGCGTCGACTGCAAGAACCTTGCGGAAATCAAGGAAAAGCAGGTCGGCAAGTAATCCCGACCTGAACGAGAAACGGAGCGTGCGAACGCTCCGTTTTTGTTTCTGCTGTTTTTTGACTCTCTAGTAGCATCGCTCTCATGACTGCCAACACCTCCCCCGCCTACATCGGCCGCTTCGCTCCGACACCCAGTGGACACCTGCACTTCGGTTCGCTGGTGGCAGCGCTCGCCTCTTATCTGGACGCCCGCTCGGTGGGCGGCCGCTGGCTGGTGCGCATGGAAGATCTCGATCCGCCTCGGGAAGAGCCGGGGGCGCAAGCAGCAATACTCAAGGCGCTGGAAAGCTACGGTTTCGAATGGGACGGTGAAATGGTGCGCCAGAGTGATCGTCACGAGGCCTACGCCCAGGTGCTCGACAGCCTGTTCAATCACGGCCTCGCCTACGCTTGCACCTGCTCGCGCAAACAACTGGAGCCTTATCACGGCATTTATCCGGGACTGTGCCGCAATGCCGGCCATGGCCAGGAAGACGCCGCGATCCGCCTGCGGGTGCCGGAGCTGGAATATCACTTCATCGACCGTGTGCAGGGCGAATACCGCCAGCATCTGGGCCGCGACGTCGGTGATTTCGTAATCCGCCGCCGCGACGGCCTCTACGCCTATCAACTGGCGGTGGTGCTGGACGACGCCTGGCAGGGCATCACCGACATCGTGCGCGGCGCCGACCTGCTCGACTCGACACCGCGCCAGCTCTATCTGCAAGAACTGCTGGGCCTGCGCCAACCGCGTTATCTGCACCTGCCATTGATTACCCAACCGGACGGCAACAAGCTCGGCAAGTCCTACCGCTCGCCACCGCTGGAAGCCGATCAGGCTACCCCGCTGTTGCTCCGCGCCTTGCGAGCACTGGGACAAAATCCCGGTGCAGAACTGGCCCACGCCTCACCGCAAGAACTGTTGAATTGGGGCAGCGCCCACTGGGATGCCTCGAAAATCCCGCGCACACTGACCCTGCCCGAAGCGCAACTGCTGTGACGACACTTGCAGTGGCGCGCCCATCCGTTACCATCGCCGCACGTTTTCGGGCACGCGCATAAAAAAGAGAGGCCGGGATGTACATCTATCGCTTGGTCCTGCTTCTGGTCGTGGGGATCTACCTGTTTTCTCCCGCCATCATGGATTGGTGGATCGACGCCACGGGCGCCTGGTATCGCCCGTATCTGCTCTGGCTGATCCTGATCGTCGTGACCTTCATCCTGCAGAGCCAAAAAGATGCCGATGAGCTTTAGCCTGACCCAGATGCTGCTGATCAGCGCCGCCTACCTGGCCGCGCTGTTCGGAGTGGCCTGGATCAGTGAACGGGGCATGATCCCGCGGGCGATCATTCGCCACCCGCTGACCTACACCCTGTCGCTGGGGGTCTACGCCAGTGCGTGGGCGTTCTATGGCACGGTCGGTCTGGCTTATCAGTACGGCTACGGCTTTCTGTCCAGTTATCTCGGGGTGTCCGGCGCGTTTCTGCTGGCGCCGGTGCTGCTGTACCCGATCCTGAAGATCACCCGTACTTATCAACTGTCGTCGCTGGCGGACCTGTTCGCCTTCCGTTTTCGCAGCACCTGGGCCGGTGCGCTGACCACGATTTTCATGCTGATCGGCGTATTGCCGTTGCTGGCCCTGCAGATCCAGGCCGTGGCCGATTCCATTGGCATCCTCACCGGCGAACCGGTGCAGAGTCGCGTGGCTTTGGCGTTCTGTGCGCTGATCATTCTTTTCACAATCTTCTTCGGCTCTCGCCATATCGCCACCCGTGAAAAACACGAAGGACTGGTGTTCGCGATTGCCTTCGAATCGGTGATCAAACTGGCCGCTCTCGGCGGCGTCGGCCTCTACGCGCTATACGGTGTGTTCGACGGTCCGCAACAACTTGAAGTGTGGCTGCTGCAAAACCAGACCGCCCTTGCCGCCCTGCACACGCCGCTGCAGGAAGGTCCGTGGCGCACGTTGCTGCTGGTGTTTTTCGCCTCGGCGATCGTCATGCCGCACATGTATCACATGACCTTCACCGAAAACCTCAACCCGCGCTCGCTGGTCAGTGCGAGCTGGGGCCTGCCGCTGTTCCTGCTGCTGATGAGCCTGGCGGTGCCGTTGATTCTCTGGGCCGGTCTGAAACTCGGGGCCACCACCAACCCGGAATACTTCACCCTCGGCATCGGCATCGCCGCCAATAGCAAGTCGCTGGCGCTGCTAGCTTATGTCGGCGGTCTGTCGGCAGCCAGCGGCCTGATCATCGTCACCACGCTGGCGTTGTCGGGTATGGCCCTGAACCATCTGGTGCTGCCGCTCTACCAGCCACCGGCCGAAGGCAATATCTATCGCTGGCTGAAATGGACCCGCCGGGCGCTGATCGTCGCGATCATCATGGCCGGTTTCTGCTTCTACCTGATGCTCGGCGCGGAGCAGGACCTGGCCAACCTCGGCATCGTCGCGTTCGTGGCGACCCTGCAGTTCCTGCCCGGCGTGCTGTCGGTACTGTACTGGCCGACCGCCAACCGCCGGGGCTTCATCGCCGGCCTGCTGGCGGGGATTCTGGTGTGGGTGGTGACCATGCTGCTGCCGCTGGTCGGCAATCTGCAGGGTTTCTATATCCCGCTGCTGAACATGATCTACGTGCTCGACGACACCAGTTGGCACATGGCGGCCATCGCCTCGCTGGCGGCCAACGTCTTGATGTTCACTTTGATTTCTCTGTTCACCAATGCCAGCCCCGAAGAAGCCAGTGCCGCCGAAGCCTGCGCTGTGGATAACGTGCGCCGTCCGCAACGCCGCGAATTGCACGCCGCCTCCCCGCAGGAATTCGCCACACAGCTGGCCAAGCCGCTGGGCGCCAAAGCTGCGCAGAAAGAAGTCGAACAGGCCCTGCGCGACCTTTACCTGCCGTTCGACGAACGCCGCCCTTATGCCCTGCGCCGGCTGCGCGACCGGATCGAAGCCAACCTGTCCGGCCTGATGGGCCCGAGCGTCGCCCAGGACATGGTGGAAACCTTCCTGCCGTACAAGGCCGGCGGCGAAAACTACGTCACTGAAGATATCCACTTCATTGAGAGTCGCCTTGAGGATTACCACTCGCGACTGACCGGCCTGGCTGCCGAACTTGACGCCCTGCGCCGCTACCACCGCCAGACCCTGCAGGAACTGCCGATGGGCGTCTGTTCGCTGGCCAAGGATCAGGAGATCCTGATGTGGAACAAAGCCATGGAAGAGCTGACCGGGATTGCTGCGCAACGGGTCGTCGGATCGCGCTTGAGCACCATCGCCAATCCGTGGAAAGAATTGCTGCAAGGCTTCATCAATCTGCCTGACGAGCATCTGCACAAACAGCACCTGGCGCTTGATGGCCAGACCCGCTGGCTGAACCTGCACAAAGCGGCGATCGACGAGCCACTGGCACCGGGTAACAGCGGTCTGGTGCTGCTGGTGGAAGACTTGACCGAAACCCAGATGCTCGAAGACAAACTGGTGCACTCCGAGCGCCTGGCCAGCATTGGTCGACTCGCGGCCGGCGTGGCCCATGAAATCGGCAACCCGATCACCGGTATCGCCTGTCTGGCGCAGAACCTTCGGGAAGAACGCGAAGACGACGGCGAACTGACGGAAATCAGCGGCCAGATCCTCGAGCAGACCAAACGGGTGTCACGCATCGTCCAGTCGCTGATGAGCTTCGCCCATGCCGGCAGCCATCAGCACAGCGACGAGCCCGTCTGTCTGGCGGAAGTGGCTCAGGATGCCATCGGTCTGCTCGCCCTGAACCGACGCAATTTCGAAGTCCAGTTCTATAACCTGTGCGACCCCGATCACTGGGTCGAAGGCGACCCGCAGCGGCTCGCCCAGGTTCTGATCAATCTGCTCTCCAACGCCCGTGACGCCTCGCCTGCGGGCAGTGCGGTGCGGGTCAAGAGCGAAGCCGGCGAACACACGGTCGATCTGATCGTCGAGGACGAAGGCAGCGGTATTCCATCGAGCATCATGGACCGATTGTTCGAACCCTTCTTCACCACCAAGGATCCTGGCGAAGGCACCGGTCTGGGCCTTGCACTGGTCTATTCCATCGTTGAAGAGCATTATGGACAAATCACCATCGACAGCCCGGCTGATGTTCAGAGCCAGCGCGGCACCCGTATCCGGGTGACATTGCCGCGTCATGTCGAAGCGACGTCCGCTGTGAACTGAGACCGTCGAGAGTATCGAATCAATGCCGCACATTTTGATCGTCGAAGACGAAACCATTATCCGCTCCGCCTTGCGCCGCCTGCTGGAACGCAACCAGTACCAGGTCAGCGAAGCCGGTTCAGTGCAGGAAGCACAAGAACGCTTCAGTATTCCCACATTCGATCTGATCGTCAGCGACCTGCGCCTGCCGGGTGCTCCGGGCACCGAGCTGATCAAGCTCGGCCAGGGCACACCGGTGCTGATCATGACCAGCTACGCCAGCCTGCGCTCGGCGGTCGACTCGATGAAGATGGGCGCGGTGGACTACATCGCCAAGCCTTTCGACCACGACGAGATGCTTCAGGCCGTCGCACGGATCCTGCGTGATCGCCAGTCGGCACCTGCTGCCGGTGAAGTTGTTACCGGCAAAACTGCCAACGGTAACGGCAAATCTGCCGTCGACAACAGCAACGGCGAAATCGGCATCATCGGCTCCTGCCCTCCGATGCAGGACCTTTACGGCAAGATCCGCAAAGTCGCGCCGACCGATTCCAATGTCCTGATCCAGGGCGAATCCGGCACCGGTAAAGAACTGGTGGCCCGCGCCCTGCACAACCTGTCGAAACGCGCCAAGGCACCGATGATCTCGGTGAACTGCGCGGCCATTCCGGAAAGCCTGATCGAGTCCGAACTCTTCGGTCACGAGAAAGGCGCGTTCACCGGCGCCAGCGCAGGCCGCGCCGGTCTGGTGGAAGCAGCGGACGGCGGCACGCTGTTTCTCGACGAAATCGGCGAATTGCCTCTGGAAGCACAGGCCCGCCTGTTGCGCGTGTTGCAGGAAGGTGAAATTCGCCGTGTGGGCTCGGTCCAGTCGCAGAAGGTCGATGTCCGACTGATCGCCGCGACCCACCGCGACCTCAAGAGCCTGGCGAAAATCGGCCAGTTCCGTGAGGACTTGTATTACCGACTCCATGTGATCGCGTTGAAACTGCCGGCCCTGCGCGAGCGTGGTGCCGACGTCAACGAAATCGCCAATGCGTTCCTCGCTCGCCAGAGCGCACGCATCAATCGCACTGACCTGAAATTTGCCGCCGATGCCGAACAGGCGATCCGGCACTATTCCTGGCCGGGCAACGTGCGGGAGCTGGAAAACGCCGTCGAGCGCGCCGTGATTCTGAGCGAAAGCCCGGAAATTTCTGCCGACCTGCTGGGCATCGACATCGAGCTGGGTGACCTGGAGGACGACGAGTTCATCGGTCTGCCGGCGCAACCGGCCGGTAACGCCAGCAACAGCAGCCACGAGCCGACCGAAGATCTGTCACTGGAAGATTACTTCCAGCATTTCGTGCTCGAGCACCAGGACCACATGACCGAGACCGAACTGGCGCGCAAACTGGGCGTCAGCCGCAAATGCCTGTGGGAACGCCGCCAGCGTCTGGGCATTCCACGGCGCAAGACCGGGGTCGCCAGCGAGAGCTGAACGTTACCTGTCGAGTGTGCGGGTTACCGTTGAAGATGTGAAAAAACTGTTACCTCAGTCTTTTCACGTAACAGAAGCCGGGGTTATCGGTAACGAAACCCCGGCTTTTTTTCGCCCTGCGAAAACGGTTATATCGACCTAACCCCTTGTTTTATTGGGGTTCGCAAAAGTTGGCACGGCACCTGCTATATGTTTGGTACAAGAACAATAACAAGCAATGCACAAGACAATAAAAATAAGACGAATCGACTCACGCACAATAAAAACAAGACGGCGAGAGGCGCAGCTAACTGATTCTTTTGGAGAGGCGTTGTATTTGGGGCTTGCCCCACGACCAGGCCGAGAACAACAAAAAACTGTCTTAAGACAGAGCCTGTACTGGTTGGATCGTAAGATCACTGCAATTCAGCGACCAAAGCAATCCGTTTGCTCTTGGCTCCCGATTGGGAGGGTCATGAAGGAAAAGCTTCATGGCGAGGGCACTCAACAAAAACAAGAAGCCCGAATCAATAATAAAAAGAGCACGCAACTACTTCTTGGGGAGCTTCGGCTCCCCTTGTAGTTTCTCCCTTCCGGCAAATTCCCCCTTCCGACGCATCTTCTCCCCCTCTAGCCTGCGGCTTGCAGCGCAAAACGGCAGCGTCCTACACCATCCCTCGACTAAATGCTAGAATCCCGGCCCATCATGCGGTCATTCTCTGGTATGGCCGAACATTCCTTCAAACAGTGCATCCCATGCTGAAGAAGCTGTTCCAGTCATTCCGAACTCCCCTGCGTCGTACGCAACACATCCGTAGCACGCCTGAAGTCCTCAACAGCGGCCAACATTCGCTGCAGAAGGCGCAATTCAGCCGGTACGCGGTCAACATCGTCGAACGTCTGCAGGGCGCCGGCTACCAGGCCTACCTGGTTGGCGGTTGCGTGCGAGACATGCTGCTGGGCATCACGCCCAAAGACTTTGACGTCGCCACCAGCGCCACTCCCGAGCAGGTTCGCGCCGAATTCCGCAATGCGCGGATCATCGGCCGCCGCTTCAAGCTGGTGCACATCCATTTCGGTCGCGAAATCATCGAGGTCGCGACCTTCCGCGCCAATCACCCGCAAAACGAAGATGACGAAGACAGCAACCAGTCTTCGCGCAACGAGAGCGGGCGCATTCTGCGTGACAACGTTTACGGCACGCTGGAAGAAGACGCGCAACGCCGCGACTTCACCATCAACGCCCTGTATTACGATCCGGTCAGCGAGCGCATTCTCGATTACGCCAACGGCGTGCACGACATCCGCAACCACCTGATCCGCCTGATCGGCGACCCGAAGCAGCGCTACCAGGAAGATCCGGTGCGGATGCTGCGGGCCGTGCGTTTTGCCGCCAAGCTCAACTTCGGCATCGAAAAGCACACCGTCCAGCCGATCCGCGAACTGGCGCCGATGCTGCGCGAAATTCCGTCGGCCCGGTTGTTTGAAGAAGTGCTCAAATTGTTCCTTTCCGGGCACGGCGCGATCACGTTCGAGATGCTGGTCGACCTGCAACTGTTCTCGCCGTTGTTCCCGGCCAGTGCCGATGCGCTGGAATACAACCCGGAATACACCCACACACTGATCAGCGAAGCGCTGACCAACACCGATCTGCGGATCAAACAGAACAAGCCGGTGACCCCGGCGTTCCTGTTTGCGGCGTTGCTGTGGCCTGCTCTGCCGGCCCGCGTGTTGCGTCTGCAAGAACGTGGCATGCCGCCGATTCCGGCCATGCAGGAAGCCGCCCACGAGCTGATCGCCGAACAGTGCCAGCGCATTGCGATTCCAAAACGCTTCACCATGCCGATCCGCGAAATCTGGGACATGCAGGAACGCCTGCCACGCCGCAGCGGCAAACGCGCCGACCTGTTGCTGGACAATCCGCGCTTCCGCGCCGGCTACGACTTCCTGCTGCTGCGCGAAAGTGCCGGCGAGCAGACCGATGGCCTGGGCGAATGGTGGACCGATTATCAGGACGCCAACGACAGCGAGCGCCGCGACATGATCCGCGACCTCAGTGGCAAGGAAGACGGCGCCAGCGGTGCTCCGCGCAAGCGTCGCCGCAGCAGCGGTTCCAAGCGCAAGCGCGCCGGCGCACCGAGCGCCACGGGCGAATAAGGCATGGAACGGATCTACATCGGCATGGGCAGCAATCTGGCTGACCCCGCCGAACAACTGCGCAGCGCGGTCGACGCGCTGGGGCAATTGCCAAATAGCGCGCTGGTCAGCGTCTCAGCCTTTTACCAGAGTGACTCGTTGCTGCCGGGCCAACCGCGTTACACCAACGCGGTCGCGGCGCTCGACAGCGCGCTCTCCCCGCTGGATCTGCTCGATGCCTTGCAGGCGATCGAAAACGGTCAGGGCCGCGAACGCCTGGAGCGCTGGGGCCCGCGCACACTGGATCTGGACATCCTGTTGTTCGGTGATCGCCTGATCGACGAACCACGCCTCAAAGTCCCGCATTACCACATGCAGGAACGCGCATTCGTTCTTTATCCCCTGGCCGAACTGGCCCCCGAAGATCTGCGCCTGGCCGATGGCCGCACCCTGGCTGATCTTCTGAAAGCCTGCCCGTTCGTCGGCCTCGAACGCCTCTCCCACGCCTGACACAAACCGCTGATGCGGGAGCAAACCTGCTCCCGCATTTTGCTTTCTTGTAGGACAAAAAACCCGCAGATCAGGCCCGCCGGCCCGCTGAATCGCATCAGTAACGCCGGTAACACTCCCCTCGTAACAATGCGGTAACACATGCAATTGACTTCCTGAGGCCTCATCACGACTATAGGCGTCCCGCTGCCGCCAACCCGGCATACAAGGGCGCAATCCAGGCCTTATAAGCACGACAAAAGAGCGTGCGCCTGAATAGATGACGAATCACGCGCGTTACTCGCAGTAGTTTCCAAAGCGCCTGAACGAGGATTTCTTACATGCCAGCCATCACCCTGACCACGCTCCAGAGCCTCAAGCAGAAAGGTGAAAAGATCACCATGCTGACCTGCTATGACGCGACCTTCGCCCACGCCTGCAACGAGGCCGGTGTCGAAGTGCTGCTGGTGGGCGACTCCCTCGGCATGGTCCTGCAAGGTCACGACAGCACTCTGCCGGTGACCACTGCGGAAATGGCCTACCACGTCGCCTGCGTCAAGCGCGGCAACACCGACGCCCTGATCCTGGCTGACCTGCCTTTCATGGCCAACGCCACTCTTGAGCAAACCATGACCAACAGCGCCATGCTGATGCAGGCCGGCGCGCACATGGTAAAGGTCGAAGGCGCGCTGTGGCTGGCAGAGTCGATCCGCCTGCTGGCCGAACGCGGCGTACCGGTCTGCGCCCATATGGGCCTGACTCCGCAAGCCGTGAACATTCTCGGCGGCTATAAAGTGCAAGGTCGCAACGAAAACCAGGCGCGTCAGATGCGCGCCGACGCGATCTCTCTGGAGCAAGCCGGCGCGGCCATGTTGCTGCTGGAGTGCGTGCCGAGCGAACTGGCTGCGGAAATCAGCCAGGCCGTCAGTATCCCGGTGATCGGTATCGGCGCCGGCAGCAATACCGACGGCCAGGTCCTGGTACTGCACGACATGCTCGGCCTGTCGATCAGCGGCCGCGTACCGAAATTCGTGAAGAACTTCATGCAGGGTCAGGACAGCATCCAGTCCGCATTGAAGGCATACGTCAGCGAAGTCAAAGCCGCCACTTTCCCTGGGATCGAACACGGATTCTCTGCATGAACACCGTCAAAACCGTACGTGAATTGCGTGCCGCCGTAGCGCGCGCCCGCAGCGAAGGCAAGCGCATCGGCTTCGTGCCGACCATGGGCAACCTGCACAGCGGCCACATCGCGCTGATCACCAAGGCCAGGCAGCGAGTGGATTTCGTGGTCGCGAGTATTTTCGTCAACCCGCTGCAGTTCGGCGCCGGCGAAGACCTCGACAAATACCCGCGCACACTCGCAGCCGATCAGGAAAAGTTGCTGGAAGCCGGCTGCTCTTTGCTGTTCGCCCCGACCGTCGAAGAGATGTACCCCGACGGCATGGCCGGCCAGACCCGGGTCAGCGTTCCGCACTTGTCCGAAGGACTGTGCGGCGCCAGCCGTCCCGGGCACTTCGAAGGTGTGGCGACCGTGGTCAGCAAACTGTTCAACATGGTCCAGCCTGATCTGGCGATCTTCGGCCAGAAGGATTACCAGCAACTGGCGGTGATCCGTGCGCTGGTGCATGACCTGAACATGCCGATCCAGATCATCGGCGAGCCGACCGTACGCGCGGCCGACGGCCTCGCACTGTCCTCGCGCAACGGTTTCCTCAGCGAGGAACAACGCGCCGTGGCGCCCGTGGTCTATCGCGCCCTGAGCAGCATTGCCGAGTCGATCAAGCAGGGCGAGCGCGACTTCCCGGCATTGATCCAGGCTCAGCGGCAACAACTGGAAGCCGCCGGCCTGCGTCCGGATTACCTGGAAATCCGCCACGCCCTGACCCTGCGCCCGGCGACGGCGGAAGATCGTGACCTGGTGATTCTGGTGGCCGCGTTCCTCGGCACCACGCGTTTGATCGACAACCTGCACCTGAACCTCGATACCCCCGCCTGATCACCGCAAAATCAGAATGTGAGAGTGAGCCTGCTCGCTCTCACATTCGTGCCACCTCCTCTTCCAAACCGTATTGCTGACCACCAGACCATCGGGCAAACTGCCCGCCGTTCGATGCGCGCGATCAGCAGGGACTTGCTCGCATTACTCGCCGTCTGTCGGCCGTTTCTGTTATCGATGTTAAAAAAGTACAGGTAACAGGTCAGAAGAAGCCAAGACAGATCGCAGCGCTAGGTTTACTGTATTCGCCCTGCGCCAGTGTAATCGTGTCGACGCAGTTGCCCCCTCGCCCAAACATGGCGGGGAGGTCTTTTCAGTGTTCAAAAGGCCGTTCAAGTAAAAAGGAAAACCGCAGCGATGGCGTACTACCGCACTCCTCATGACGTTACCGCTCTGCCTGCCTGGCAAGCGTTGAAAGATCACCGCCAAGCCATGCAGGATTTCAGCATGCGCGAAGCCTTCAACGCCGATCCGCAGCGCTTCAATCAGTTCACCCTCAGCAGCTGCGGACTGTTTCTCGACTATTCGAAGAATCTGATCAACGCCGAGACCCGCAACCTGCTGGTGGGTCTGGCCAATGAAGTCGATCTCAAAGGCGCGATCAAGGCGCTGTTCGACGGCGAAATCGTCAACTCCTCCGAAGGCCGCCCGGCGCTGCACACCGCCCTGCGCCGCCCGGTGGGCGACAAGCTGTCGGTCAACGGCGTCAACGTGATGCCTGAAGTACACAAGGTGCTGAACCAGATCACCGATCTCGTGGGCCGTATCCACGACGGTCTGTGGCGTGGTTACACCGAGAAGCCGATCACTGACGTGGTGAACATCGGTATCGGTGGCTCGTTCCTCGGCCCTGAACTGGTCTCCGAAGCACTGCTGTCCTACGCCCAGAAAGGCGTGCGTTGCCACTACCTGGCAAACATCGACGGCAGCGAATTCCACGAGCTGACGCAAAAACTGCGCGCCGAGACCACGCTGTTCATCGTTTCGTCGAAGTCGTTCAACACCCTCGAAACCCTGAAAAACGCCCAAGCCGCACGTGCCTGGTACCTGGCTCAGGGCGGTTCGGAAGCCGAGCTGTATCGTCACTTCATCGCCGTGTCGAGCAACAACGCCGCGGCTGTGGCGTTTGGTATCCGCGAAGAAAACATCTTCCCGATGTGGGACTGGGTTGGCGGTCGTTACTCGCTGTGGTCGGCCATCGGTTTGCCGATTGCCCTGGCCATCGGCATGTCCAACTTCAAGGAACTGCTGTCCGGTGCCTACACCATGGACCAGCACTTCCAGACCGCGCCGTTCGAACAGAACATGCCGGTGCTGCTGGCCCTGCTCGGCGTGTGGTACGGCAACTTCTGGGGCGCGCAAAGCCACGCGATCCTGCCTTACGACCACTACCTGCGTAACATCACCAAACACTTGCAACAACTGGACATGGAATCCAACGGCAAGAGCGTGCGTCAGGACGGCACCTCGGTGTCGACCGATACCGGCCCGGTGATCTGGGGTGGCGTCGGCTGCAACGGTCAGCATGCTTACCACCAGTTGCTGCACCAGGGCACTCAACTGATCCCGGCCGACTTCATCGTGCCGATCGTCAGCTTCAACCCGGTGTCCGACCACCATCAGTGGCTGTACGCCAACTGCCTGTCGCAGAGCCAGGCACTGATGCTCGGCAAGACCCTGCCGGAAGCTGAAGCCGAACTGCGCGACAAGGGCATGAGCGAAGCCGAAGTGCACAAACTGGCACCACACAAGGTGATCCCGGGCAACCGTCCGAGCAACACCCTCGTGGTTGAACGCATCAGCCCGCGTCGTCTCGGCGCACTGGTGGCGATGTACGAACACAAAGTCTTCGTGCAAAGCGTGGTCTGGGGCATCAACGCCTTCGACCAGTGGGGCGTGGAACTGGGCAAGGAACTGGGCAAGGGCGTCTACAACCGTCTGGTCGGCAGCGAAGAAACCGCTGCCGAAGATGCTTCCACCCAGGGCCTGATCAACTACTTCCGCGGTCGTCACCGCGGCTGATCCGGTACTGAACACACCCCCTCGCCATGAGGGGGTGTTTGTTTACGGGTCTTGAACCCTCCCCGCTCTCGGCGCATCTTTATCCTTGTCGCACAACAAGAATAAGGAACCGTCATGTTCGATATCAGCACGTTCCCCAAAGCCGATGCCGTCCGCCGGGCTGCCCAGTTGAGTCAGGACGACTACCATCGCCTGTACCGCGAATCCATTGAACATCCCAGCACCTTCTGGGCCGAACAGGCCACGCGTTTCCTCGACTGGAGCACGCCGTGGCAGACCGTCCAGCGCTATGACCTGAAGACCGGCGAAGCTTCCTGGTTTGCCGGGGCGAAACTGAACGTCAGTTACAACTGCATCGACCGTCACCTGGAAAAGCGCGGCGATCAGACCGCCATTCTCTGGGAAGGCGACGACCCTGCCGAATCGACGCAAATCACCTACAACAAACTCCACCACCACGTCTGCCGCCTGGCCAACGTGCTGAAAAGCCGTGGCGTGAAGAAAGGCGATCGGGTGTGCATCTACATGCCGATGATCCCCGAAGCAGCCTACGCCATGCTCGCCTGCACGCGGATCGGCGCGATTCATTCGGTGGTGTTTGGCGGTTTCTCCCCGGACTCCTTGCGCGACCGCATTTTCGATGCCGATTGCCGCACCGTGATCACCGCCGACGAAGGCGTGCGCGGCGGCAAGTTCGTGCCACTGAAGCAGAATGTCGACAAGGCCCTGCAAAGTTGCCCGGACGTCAGCACCGTTGTAGTGGTCGAACGCACCCAGAACAAGATCGACTGGGTCGAAGGCCGCGACCTTTGGTATCACCAGGCTGTGCGCGACGTCAGCGACGATTGCCCGCCGGAACCGATGGACGCCGAAGATCCGCTGTTCATCCTCTACACCTCCGGCAGCACCGGAAAACCCAAGGGTGTGCTGCACACCACCGGCGGTTACCTGCTGCAAGCGGCGATGACCTTCAAGTACGTCCTCGATTATCGCGACGGCGAAGTGTTCTGGTGCACCGCCGACGTCGGCTGGGTCACCGGCCACAGTTACATTGTCTACGGCCCGCTGGCCAATGGCGCCACCACGCTGATCTTCGAAGGTGTGCCAAGCTATCCAAGCACTTCGCGGTTCTGGCAGGTGATCGACAAACACAAGGTCAACATCTTCTACACCGCCCCCACTGCCCTGCGCGCACTGATGCGTGAAGGCGCCGGGCCGTTGCAGGAAACGTCGCGGCAAAGCCTCAGATTGCTCGGCAGCGTCGGTGAGCCGATCAACCCGGAAGCGTGGGAATGGTATTTCAACGTGGTCGGCGAGCAACGCTGCCCGATTGTCGATACCTGGTGGCAGACCGAAACCGGCGGCATCATGCTCAGCCCGCTGGTCAGCGCCCAGCGGGTCAAACCGGGCTGCGCCACCCAGCCGATGTTTGGCGTGCAACCGGTTCTGCTCGATGAGCACGGCAAGGAAATCAAAGGCGCCGGCAGCGGCGTGCTGGCGATCAAGTCGAGCTGGCCGGCGCAGATCCGCAGTGTCTACGGCGATCCGCAGCGCATGGTCGACACCTACTTCAAACCCTACCCCGGCTACTACTTCACCGGCGACGGCGCCCGCCGTGATGAGGACGGCGATTACTGGATCACCGGGCGCATCGATGACGTGATCAATGTCTCCGGCCACCGCATCGGCACCGCCGAGGTCGAGAGCGCGCTGGTGCTGCACGACAGCATCGCCGAGGCCGCCGTTGTCGGTTATCCCCACGACGTCAAAGGCCAGGGCATCTATGCCTTCGTCACGCCCATGAACGGTGCCGAGCCCAACGACGAACTGAAAAAGGAACTGCTGGCCCACGTCAGCAAGGAGATCGGCAGCTTCGCCAAACCGGACCTGATCCAGTGGGCCCCGGCCCTGCCGAAAACCCGTTCGGGCAAGATCATGCGGCGGATCCTGCGCAAGATCGCCTGCAACGAGCTCGACAGCCTCGGCGACACCTCGACCCTGGCCGACCCGAGCGTGGTGCAGGGGCTGATCGACAAGCGCCTTAACCAGTAGAATCACGGGCGCGGTCAACCGACCGCGCCGCCCTTCACCACTGAGTTGCCATGGAATTCATCCGCAGCCGTATCGAAAACCAGCTTATGAGCCTGACCGGGCTGTCCCTCGGCCAGCTCGATCTGGAAAACCCCAAGGGCGATCCCGGCCTGTTCGGCCCGGACTCGATCAGCTGGCAAGTGCACGGCGACTTCAGCAGCATGTTGATCGGCGGCATCAGTGCCTTGTTGCTGCAAGCCCTGCATCCGCTGGCACTGGCGGGTGTCTGGGATCACTCGAATTTTCGCCAGGACATGCTCGGCCGTTTGCGCCGTACCAGCCAATTCGTCTCTGGCACCACATTCGGCTCAAAGCGAGATGTCGAGTGGCTGATCGAGAAAGTCCGCACCATTCACCTGCAAGTCGTCGGTACCGCGCCGGACGGTCGACCCTATACGGCCAGCGATCCGGATCTGTTGACCTGGGTGCACGTGGCCGAAGTCAGCAACTTTCTCGCCGCCCATTTGCGCTACCGCAACCCACATTTGTCGATGGCAGATCAGGATCGTTACTACGCGGAAATCGCGGTGGTCGCTGAACGACTGGGTGCCCGGGATGTGCCGAAGTCGCGCCAGGCCGTGGCCAACTACCTGCAACGCATGCGCCCGCATTTGCTGTGCGACGATCGTAGTCGCGAGGTCTTGCGCCTGCTGCTCGATGCCCCGGCGCCCAGCGTTCTGGCGCGGCCGTTTGGTGACTTGATGATGAAGGCCGGCATTGACCTGCTGCCGGACTGGGCCAGTGACATGCTGGATGCCCGCCAGAACCCGCTGCAACGCCAGTTGATCCGCGCCAGCGTCAAGCGCAGCGCACCAATGTTGCGCTGGGCGATGCGCAATGGTTCGGTTCAGCGGGCCCAGCGGCGGATGGGGCTGAGCTGAGGCTCAGTAACTGCTAAACTCCCGCGCCCCGATTCCCTCCAGCAAGGCGCAAGCATGTCTTCCCTGAATCAGGCGCTGCGCGCCGCCCTCGACCAACGCCAGGATCTGCTCGCCGAGCTGCACCGCCAGGGCACCGACTGTTATCGCCTGTTCCACGGCAGCCAGGAAGGCGCCGGCGGCCTGACCATCGACCGTTATGGCCCGCAACTGATGGTGCAGAGCTTCCACCAGACGCTGGCACTCGCCGACCTGCTGCAATTGCACGCCACGGTGAATGAAACCTTGGGCCTGGAAACCTTGCTGGTCTACAACGACCGCTCCCGTGGCAACTCGCGGATCGACCGTGAAGACAGCGTGTACCGCGCCGAAGACGCCGCGCTGGTTGATCTGGTCGGCCACGAATGGGGTCTGAATTATCGCGTGCGCGGGCGCCATGCCGGGCAGGATCCGCTGCTGTTCCTCGACCTGCGCAACACCCGCGGCTGGGTCAAGGATCACGCCAAGGGCAAAAGCGTGCTCAACCTGTTCGCCTACACCTGTGGCGTAGGCCTTAGTGCGGCCGCCGGTGGAGCCCGCGAGGTGTGCAACCTGGATTTCGCCGAGGGCAATCTGGCGGTCGGTCGCGAGAACGGTTCGCTCAATCCGCAACTGCCGACCATGGAATTCATCCAGTCCGACTACTTCCCGGCAATCCGCCAGTTGGCCGGCCTGCCGATCAGTCAGCGTCGCGGACAGAAACTGCCGAGCTATCAACGCCTGGAACAGCGCCAGTACGATCTGGTATTGCTTGATCCCCCTGCGTGGGCCAAAAGTGCGTTCGGCACGGTCGATCTGCTGCGCGACTATCAAAGCCTGCTCAAGCCAGCCCTGCTGACCACTGCCGATAATGGCGTGCTGATCTGCTGCAACAACCTGGCGAAAGTCAGCATGGATGACTGGCGCGAACAGGTGCTGCGTTGCGCCGAGAAAGCCGGGCGTCCGGTACGTGAATGGAGTGTGATGACCCCGGGCGCCGACTTCCCTTCACTGGACCAGCAACCGCCGCTGAAGACCCTGATTCTCCAGTTGTGAAACCGCGCGAGAAATTCCCTACAGAAAAATCTGAACAATCCTGAGCACGGGCTATTACTTCGGAACCGGAATCGCGTGCCATACTCCAAGGCACTCCGATTCAGACAGATGAAGCCGCACATGCCCAAAGGATTGATTCGCGCGATTAGCGCCTTGTTGACCGCTCTGGCCCTCTACAGCCTGCTGGGGTTTCTGATCTTGCCGGGCATTGCGCTCCGGGTGGCTAACCAGCAACTGGCCAACTACGCCACGGTGCCTGCGCACATCCAGCGTATCGAACTCAATCCGTTCAGCCTCGAAGTCACGCTTTGGGGCCTGGTCATCGGCGAGCCGGGCAAGGAACAGGTCGGCTTCGAACGTCTGTACGCCAACCTGCAACTCGACAGTCTGTGGACAAAAGCGCTGCATCTGTCGGACATCGAGCTGGACAAGCCCAAGACCGAAGTTCTGTTCGCCCGGGACGGCAAGCTCAATCTGCTGGGTTTGTTCAAGCTGCCGGCCAGCGAACCGACACCGGCCGATCCGAATGCCAAGCCGTTTCCGCTGCGTATCGACCGAATCAAACTGGCCGGCGGCAACGTGCATTTCGAGGATGCACGCCCGAGCGAGCCGATCGAGTTTCTCTACGACAAACTCGATTTCGAACTCAACAACCTCAGCACCCTGCCCGAAGACAATGCCGACATGACCCTGGTCGCCATCGGCCCGGCCGGCGGGCAGATCGACTGGAAAGGCAACTTCAGCCTGATCCCGATCGCCTCCGAAGGCACGCTCAAAGTCACCGATGGCCAGATGAAGGCGTTCTGGCCGTATGTGCGCGACGCCGTGCCGTTGGTGCTGGAAAACGGTGTGGTCAGCCTGAGCACCGACTACAAACTCAACCTGTCCAAGGAAACCGAGCTGCTGCTGAGCAACGTGTCGGTCAGTGTTGCGCCGTTTGCGATCAAGGCCCCGGACGGGCGTCCGCTGGCGAAACTCGATCGTCTCGACGTCAGCGAAACCACCGTGGACCTGGCCAAACAGCAAGTGGTGGTCGGCAAGATCCGCAGCCAGAAACTCGAAACCTGGGCCGCTCTTGAAGCGGACGGGCAATTGGACTGGCAGAAACTGTTCGCCAGCCAGCCGTCCAAGCCTGCCGCCAAAGCGGCGGCGGAACCGAAAAACACTCCGGCGGCGGCCGACTCGCCGAAACCGGAACCGACAGCGCCAGCCAAGCCCTGGCAGGTACTGCTCAAGGACGTGCAACTGCGTGACTATAAAGTGCATCTGGCTGACCGCTCGGCGAAGCCGGAAGTCACCCTCGATGTCACGCCGCTGAACGTCGACCTGCAGAATTTCGACAGCCTCAACGGCTCGCCCTTCAACGTCAAACTTGACGCTGGACTGGGCAAGCAAGGCAAGATCAGCGCCGACGGCGTGGTCAACCTGGCGCCGGTCACCGCCCAGCTCAACGTGAAAACCCAGGACATCGACCTGCGCGTCGCCCAATCCTATATCAACCCGTTCATTCGCCTGGAACTGCGCAGCGGCATGCTCGGCAGCGATCTGAAAGTGAACCTGAAAAGCACCGAGCCGCTGGCACTCAGCGTCACCGGTCGTGCTCAGGTCGATCAGTTACACACCCTCGACACCCTGAAGACCCGCGACTTCCTCAAGTGGCAACAAGTGGTGGTCGAAGGCCTGAACTATCAACACGGCGACAGCCTGTCGATCGACAGGATCAACCTGTTCCAGCCGTATGTGCGGTTCATGATCAACGATGATCGCACTACCAACATCGATGACTTGCTGATCCCGCAACCTGCCGATTCCGGGGTGAAAACCGTAGCGGCCAAACCGGCCAGCAACTCGAAACCGTTGGGTATTCATATCGGCGGCATCGCGATCAATGACGGCTCGGCCAACTTCGCCGACTTCAGCCTGACGCCGAACTTCGCCACCGCCGTCCAGCAGCTCAACGGCCAGATCGGCACCATCGACAGCCGCCAGGCGAAACCGGCCAGCGTTGACGTCAAAGGCAAGGTAGACCGCTATGCGCCAGTGACCATCAAGGGCGCGGTCAACCCGTTCGACCCGATGGCCAGCCTCGACATTGCCACCAGTTTCAAACGGGTCGAGCTGACGACCCTGACGCCCTACTCCGGCAAGTTCGCCGGCTACCGGATCCGCAAGGGCCGGCTCAATCTCGACCTGCATTACCTGATCACCAAGGGCCAGCTCAAGGCCGAGAACAAAGTGGTGGTCGAGCAACTGCAACTGGGTGAGAAAGTCGACAGCCCGGACGCCGTGAGCCTGCCGCTGAAGCTGGCGATTGCGCTGCTCAAGGATGTGGACGGCAAGATTTCCATCGAGTTGCCGGTCACCGGTGACCTCAACAACCCCCAATTCAGCGTGATGCCGATTGTCTGGCAGACACTGCGCAATCTGATTGTCAAAGCCGCCGCCGCACCGTTCAAGCTGATTGGCGGTCTGATCAGCGGAGGCGGATCGGAAGATCTGGGCACCGTGTCTTTCGCACCGGGTTCCAGCGAACTGAACAAGGATGCCGAAGCCGCGCTGGTGAAGCTGTCGCAAGCGCTGAAGGAACGTCCGGCCCTGCGCCTGGAAATCGAAGGCACCGCCGCCCAGAGCAGCGATGGCCCTTTGATTGCCGAACAGCGTCTGGAACGTGAATACCAGTACAACTACTACAAGATGCTCCAGCGCCGTGGCGACAAAGTACCGGCTCAGGCATCACTGATCCAGGTACCGGATAACGAAAAAGGCCCGCTGCTCGAAGGCATCTACCGCACCCGTCTGAAAACCCAGCCGCCGGCTGAATGGAAGGATCTGGGCAAGGAAGAACGCACCGCGAAAATGCGTGCGGACGTGATCAAGTTCTGGAGCACCAGTGATGTGCTGCTGCGCCAGCTCGGTCAGGACCGGGCCAGCAGCATCAAGGATTATCTGGTGGATAAAGGCCAACTGGCCGACGACCGCGTGTACTTCATCGACGCCAACCTCGGCGAAGCGGAAAGCGACGGGCGCGTAGTGACGCAAATGCATCTGGATGCCGAGTGATGAACCGTCAATGGCTGGCTGCAATGGTGTTGGCGTTGCTCGCCAGCCAGACTTGGGCGTCCGATACGCTGCGCTGTGGCAGCCAGTTGGTCAGCCTTGGCGACCGATCCAGCGAGGTGCTGCAAAAGTGCGGCGAGCCGGTGAGCCGCGACGTGCTGGGCTACAAGCGCAGCGCCAATCGCCGGGAAGAGTTTCAGGTCGAGGAATGGACCTACGGCCCGAGCAACGGCATGTACCAATACCTGCGCTTCGAAGGCAATCGTCTGCGGCAGATCAACAGCAAGCGCGGCAACTGACCTGCCCATTTTTTTCCCGTCCCTGAAATAAAACAGGCCCCGGCACGAATGCCGGGGCCTGTAGTGGCCACATTCCGTGTGGCCGTTCGCATGAACTCTAAAGTGCGGCAGACGTATTGCTCGGCCCGCCTGTCGCGTCTTCTCCCGGTCCAGGCGAGAAGTCTTGCCTTACTCGGCTTTCAGGCCGTCAGCGGAGACCGCTTTGACGCCTTTGATTTTCTTGGCAATCGCCACGGCGGTGGTTTTCTGAGCTTCGGTAATGGCAACCGTCGAGGACAGGGAAACGACGCCTTTGTTGGTTTCTACTTTGATGTCAGTGCCTGGAATACCTTTTTCGGTTACCAGATCGCTTTTGACTTTAGTGGTGATCCAGGTGTCGGAAGTGGCTTCTTTCGCCTTGGTCATTTCACCGGCGGCCAGGGTCATTGGCGCCTGGGTAGCCTGGGTGGATTGTGCAAATGCGCCGGTGGCCATGGTCAGGGTCAGCGCGGTAGCAGCAGCGGCAGTGATAGCGAACTTCTTCATACGAGTAACTCCTGTTTTTCTGGAAAGTCTGCTGCGTGTCTTGTCAGCAGGGTTACTGGGTACATTGCGAACGCTGTGCCAAGTTTTGAAAAGACAATAAATCTATATAAATCAACAAGTTAATAATTATGAAAATTTTCGGAATCATGCAAATTGCATGACCTTCGGATTTTCTACATGCAAGTTGCGGCTTTTGGGAAAGTTCCTAACACGCTGAAAAGATTGAAGCTTTTGTGAAACACTACGCAAAACAAAATGCCCCGCAAAGCGGGGCATTTGATGACGCCTGGCTATCCGCTCAGGCACCGCTGCCCGGGCAACCTTTAGGCGCGTAGTCCGGGTTGACCGTGGATGCACAACTCCAGACACCCGCGGTGTTGCCGGTAGCAGCACCTGTGCGGGAAAGCGTGATGGTTTTACCCAGTACCGGGCCCGGTGCGTTCACCAGCGTGCAGGTGATCGTGCCGGCACCTGTCGAAGCAGTGCCCGATGCCGCCAACGTGCAGTTGGAGGTGGTGGCTGCCGCATTACCGGCTACCAGCAGCAGGGTCGGGTCAGTACCTTGATTAATTGTGTCCTCGAACGGCACTTTGAGGGCGCTGATTTCCGCCAGCCCCGCCGTCACCTTCGACCGTGCCTGGTACTTCGTGTATTGCGGCAAGGCGATGGTGGCCAGAATGCCGATGATCGCCACGACGATCAGCAGTTCGATCAGAGTGAAACCTTGTTGTTTTTTCATAGACACGCTCCATGCATGAGTCGGAATCTCATGATCTGAGATGAACCGAGCATAGCCCGTGCCAAGCGCTTCGCCACCCCAAGGGCGGGGCATGAGCCTGGGACTACTCCGTTTCCTACAACCTGTAACCGCACTATCTGACACTTTTTGTCACCTGCACCGAGGCGGTTTGGCGCTGTCACTTGACTAGGCTATAAGTCATGAACTGTCTGCATCCGGGATTCCCATGAATGACATCGCTCTGAGCGGTCTGGCCAAACAATTGGTGCAGTCCGAACTACTCACGGAAAAAAGCGCCCAACAAGCCTGGCAGCAGGCCCAGCGCAATCGCCTGTCGCTGGTCAGCTATCTGGTACAGAACAAACTGGTGAAGAGTTCGCAGGTCGCCGAGATTGCCTCGGAGCATTTCGGTATGGCGTTCCTCGACCTCAACTGCCTGGACAAGGACACCCAGCCCAAGGGTCTGGTCAGCGAAAAACTGGTGCGCCAGCACCATGCCCTGCCCCTGTGGCGTCGCGGCAACAAGCTGTTCGTGGGGATCTCCGACCCGAGCAATCACCAGGCGATCAACGATATTCAGTTCAGCACCGGGCTGACCACCGAAGCCATCCTGGTGGAGGACGACAAGCTCACCGACGCCATCGAAAAATTCTTCGACACCCACGCCTCCGGCCTGGAAGACATGGCCGATGTCGACCTCGACGGACTGGATGTCGAGTCCATCGATGACAGCAAACAGGACGCCATCGGCGGGATGGACGCCGACGATGCGCCTGTGGTGCGCTTCGTCCACAAGATGCTGCTGGACGCGATCAAGAGCGGGTCGTCCGACCTGCACTTCGAACCCTACGAGAAAAACTACCGGGTACGGGTACGCACCGACGGTATCCTGCGTGAGGTAGCCAAGCCGCCCATTCAACTGGCCGGACGCATCGCCGCACGCCTGAAGGTCATGGCCAGTCTCGACATCTCGGAACGCCGCAAACCTCAGGACGGGCGACTGAAGATGCGTCTGTCGAAGAGCAAGTCGATCGATTTCCGGGTCAACACGCTCCCGACCCTGTGGGGTGAAAAAGTGGTAATCCGGATTCTCGACCCGTCCAGCGCGCAGATCGGTATCGACGCCCTGGGCTACGAGCCGGAGCAGAAAGAGTTGTACCTCGCGGCCCTGAAGCAGCCCCAAGGCATGATTCTCGTCACGGGCCCTACCGGGTCCGGCAAGACCGTGTCGCTGTATACCGGCCTGAATATCCTCAATACCGTCGACATCAACATCTCCACTGCCGAAGACCCGGTGGAGATCAACATGGAAGGTATCAACCAGGTCAACGTCAATCCGAAGCAGGGACTGGACTTCGCCCAGGCCCTGCGTTCGTTCCTGCGTCAGGATCCGGACGTGATCATGGTCGGTGAGATCCGCGATCTGGAGACGGCGGAAATCGCCATCAAGGCGGCACAGACCGGTCACCTCGTACTCTCCACGCTACACACCAACAGCGCCGCCGAGACGCTCACCCGCCTGCACAACATGGGCATTCCCGGTTTCAACATCGCCACATCGGTCAGTCTGATCATCGCCCAGCGTCTGGCACGAAAACTCTGCAGCCATTGCAAGAAAGCCATCGAGATCCCCCGCGAAACTTTGCTCAAGGAAGGCTTCCCCGAGGAACGCATCGGCAGCTTCACGATCTATGAGCCCGAAGGTTGCGATCACTGCAACGGCGGCTACAAGGGACGCACCGGAATTTATGAAGTGGTGAAGAACACCCCCGAACTGCAACGGCTGATCATGGCCGAGGGCAACTCATTGGAAATCGACAGCCAGATGCGCCTGGACGGCTTCAACGACCTGCGCACTTCGGGACTGATCAAGGCGATGCAAGGCATCACCAGCCTTGAAGAAATCAACCGGGTCACCAAGGACTGAACATGGCGGTCAAGGCAGCGAAAATCAGCGTCTATGCCTGGGAAGGCACGGACAAGAAAGGCAGCAGGATCACTGGCGAGTTGAGCGGGCAGAACCCCGCACTGATCAAGGCACAGCTGCGCAAGCAAGGTATCAACCCCGGCAAGGTGCGCAAGAAATCCGCGTCATTGCTGAATTTCGGCAAACGCATCAAGCCGCTGGACATCGCCCTCTTCACCCGGCAGATGGCGACCATGATGAAGGCCGGCGTGCCGTTGCTGCAATCGTTCGACATCATCGGCGAAGGCTTTGAGAACCCGGCCATGCGCAAACTGGTGGACGAGGTGAAACAGGAAGTCGCGGCCGGTAACAGTTTCGCCGCGGCCCTGCGCAAGAAGCCGCAATATTTCGACGAGTTGTACTGCAACCTGGTCGATGCCGGCGAGCAGTCCGGTGCTCTCGACACCCTGCTCGAACGCGTGGCGACCTACAAGGAAAAGAGCGAAAGCCTCAAGGCCAAGATCAAGAAAGCCATGACCTACCCCACCGCCGTGATCCTGGTGGCCGCGGTCGTCACCGGGATTCTGTTGGTGAAAGTGGTGCCGCAGTTTCAGTCGGTGTTTTCCGGATTCGGCGCCGAACTGCCGGCGTTCACCCTGATGGTGATCGGCCTGTCGGAGTTCATGCAGCAATGGTGGTGGGCGATTCTCGGCGTGCTGACCCTGGCGTTTTTCGGCACCCGCCACGCCCTGAAAAAATCACAGGCCCTACGCGACCGGCGTGATGCCTGGCTGCTGAAACTGCCACTGGTGGGTACCATGATGTACAAGTCCGCCGTGGCTCGCTTCGCCCGAACCCTGTCGACCACGTTTGCCGCCGGCGTACCGTTGGTCGAAGCGCTGGACTCCGTCGCCGGAGCCACCGGCAACGTGGTGTTCAAACGTGCGGTGCTGCGCATTCGTCAGGATGTGGCCACCGGCATGCAACTGAACTTCTCGATGCGCACCAGCGGAATCTTCCCGAACATGGCCGTGCAGATGACCGCCATCGGCGAAGAGTCCGGCGCCCTCGACGACATGCTCGACAAGGTGGCCGGGTTCTACGAGGAAGAAGTGGATAACATGGTCGACAACCTCACCAGTCTGATGGAGCCTTTCGTCATGGTGGTGCTCGGGGTGATCGTCGGCGGACTGGTCGTGGCCATGTACCTGCCGATCTTCCAACTCGGCTCAGCGATCTGACATGCCCATCGACGAACTCTTCGCCCTCTATCCGCTGGCCTTTGTCTTCACTGCCCTGGTGCTCGGGCTGGTGGTCGGCAGCTTTCTCAATGTGGTGATCTGGCGCCTGCCGAAGATGCTCGAGCGCGAATGGCGCCAGCAGGCCCATGATGTGCTCGGGCTGCCTCTCGAAACACCGTTGCCCGTCTACAACCTGATGTTGCCGCACTCGCAGTGCCCGCATTGCGCCCACCGTATTCGTGCGTGGGAAAACATTCCGCTGCTCAGCTACCTGTTTTTGCGCGGTCGTTGCTCGTCTTGCGCGGCGCCGATCAGCAAGCGTTATCCACTGACCGAACTGGCCTGCGGGCTGCTCTCCGCGTTCATTGCCTGGCATCTGGGTTTTGGCTGGCCGGCGTGCCTGATGATCGTCCTGACCTGGGGCTTGCTGGCGATGAGTCTGATCGACACCGAGCATCAATTGTTGCCTGACGTGCTGGTACTGCCGCTGCTGTGGCTGGGATTGATCGTCAACAGTTTCGGTATGTTCGTCTCTCTGCACGACGCGTTGTGGGGGGCGGTGGCCGGTTATATGGCGCTGTGGTCGGTGTTCTGGCTGTTCAAACTGCTCACCGGGAAGGACGGCATCGGTCACGGTGATTTCAAGTTGCTGGCGCTGCTCGGGGCCTGGGGCGGTTGGCAGATTCTGCCGCTGACTATCCTCCTGTCTTCGCTGGTGGGGGCGGTGCTGGGGGTGATTTTGCTCAAGCTGCGCGACCGAAAAACCTCGACGCCGATCCCCTTCGGGCCGTATCTGGCAATTGCCGGCTGGATTGCCCTGCTCTGGGGTGGTCAAATAACCGACTTCTATTGGCAGTTTGTCGGTTTGAAATGAATACCCCTGTGGAAAAACCCTGGATTCTCGGCCTGACCGGCGGCATCGGCAGCGGCAAAAGCGCCGCCGCCCAGCACTTCATCGACCTTGGTATCCACGTGGTGGACGCCGATCATGCGGCGCGCTGGGTGGTTGAGCCGGGGCGCCCGGCGCTGGCGAAAATTGCCGAGCATTTCGGCCCCGATGTCCTGCAGGCCGATGGCACGCTGGATCGCGCGGCGCTGCGCAAGCTGATCTTCGAAGTGCCGGAGCAACGCCGCTGGCTCGAAGCACTGCTGCATCCGCTGATCGCCGAGGAAATCGCCCATCACCTGGCGCTGGCACAATCGCCTTACGCGATTCTGGTTTCGCCGCTGTTGATCGAGTCCGGACAGTACGCGATGACCCAGCGAATCCTGGTGATCGATGCTCCTCAGCAATTGCAGATCGAACGCACCTTGCAGCGTGACCAGACCAGCGAACAGCAGGTCCAGGCGATCCTCAAGGCCCAATCCAGCCGCGAAGACCGCGTGAGCCGCGCCGACGATGTGGTGGTCAACGACCGCGACCTCGCGTGGCTGCACAGCGAGGTCGAGCGCCTGCATCACTTTTACCTGACTTTATCTGGAGGCCAGTCATGAGCCCGATCCCGACCGTTGAATGCCCGACCTGTGGCGCCCCGGTGGAATTCACACCCGAGAACAAATTCCGGCCGTTCTGCTCGGACCGCTGCAAACTGATCGACCTCGGCGCCTGGGCGTCCGAAGAACACAAGATCCCGGTGGCCCCGGATGCCGAAGACGAACTGTTTTCCGGCGACTTCGACCCGCGCCACTGATTCCGTTCAGGGCCGCATGAAGCCGTAGTCCTGATCGTCGTCGAGATTTTCCGCCAGAAAGCGCAACTCGTCGGCCAGGTCTTCGGCGTTGCGCACCGCCTTGCTCTGCTGCACTACCGCACTGAGCAAGGCGCGCAGGCTCAGGCCCGGATCGAATCCCACCTCTTGCGCCATCTCCAGACTTTGCCGGGTTTCCTGCCTCGCCCACTCGTAAACGCTCATGCCGCTGCTCCTGAAGGGATTTGGCCGAGCATGAAATGCCGCGCGCGAGGTGGATTTGATGTGGATCAAGACTTGGGATCGTCGTCCTTCCAGGGCGCCGAAAGGTAGCGGGTGCGGTTGAAGGTCTCCAGCCATTCCGGACTGAACACCACCAGTGCGCTGATCACCATGCCGTTGATGAACGCTTCCGGAAAAATCAGCAGCCACAGGTAACCGATGAAATCTTCCAGCCATTCGGGCATGGCGAAGAGGCCGTCGTACCAGAGCAACGTCAGGCTCAGCACCAGGCACGACAGCGCCGACAAGGCAGCGGCAAAGAAACCAGAACAGAAGATATACACAAACGGATTACGCGGTTGCGCCCGCTCGACCAGGATCGCCACGCCCTCGGTGATCAGCACCGGCAGCAGGATCAGCAACGTGCCGTTGACCCCGACCGCTGCCAGGTCCTGACGTCCCAGCATGACCAGGCCAGTCTGCGCCACCAGTCCGCCCACGATTGCCAAGGGCCAGTCGAGCAGCAACGTCACCGCCGTCATGCCAATGAAGTGATACGACACACCGGTGTCGAAATCCCTGCGCACCATCCACAACAGAAACAGCGCGAACACGGTGCCGAACAGCAAATGCTGACGACGGCTGTCGCTGAACAGTTCGACCCACGGTGCCCGGCAGACCGCCCAGAGCAGCACCGGCAGGTAAATCAGCCAGCCAATGGTCAAACTTGACGATGACAGCAGTTCTGCACCGATCATGATCCCATCACCTTCATTCGCACCGCAGACTCCTTTGATTGGCGCTCCTGTTCGGAAGTCTACACCGCCCCCCGGGTGAAACTGCCGATGCAAAGCTTTCTGCTTGTCGCAATTGAACGCTAAGCTTGGGCCTATGGATGACTCAGATTATTTACGCCTGCTGACCATCGCGGCCGAGCAAGCCAACGCGTTCCTGTCCAATGCCCGCAAATGGGAGCGTGAGCGTTGGGTCTGCCAGCGCCTGCTGCAAGGCTTGAATATTCCGTATCGCGCCGACGAATTCGCCCCCGCCGGTGAGCCACCGGACGTGCTGTTTCGCGATGCCAACTTCGAGGTGTTTTTCGTCCTCGATGAAGGCCGCCGCCTCAATGACGAATGGCGCGACGAACTGCAACGTCGACGCAGCGCGTTTTCCCTGAGCCAACTGGTGCGCCGCGAGGCCAAGCCACGGCGGATTCCGGCCAACGAGTTTCTGCTCAGGCTCGCGCCGACCTTGCGCAAGAAAGCGCACAACTACAAGGAACGCGGCATGGACCTGGGTGAGCTGGACATCATCGCCTTCGCCAGCCTCAAGCGCGAAGTGCTCGACCTCAACAGCCACTTTCCACCGCCCACCGAATATTTGCGTCAGGGCTGGCGCTCGCTGTCACTGGTCGGGCCGACGTTCGCCCGCGTGTTGTTCGCCCACCCCGATGCACCGGATTTCCTGCGCAGCAACCTGGGTCGCAGCATCGTGTTCGATGTCGGGATCAGCCTGTGACACCACTTCAGCAACTGATTGCCGATGTACCGCAAACCGGGCGCGTGCGCTGGATAGGTGTGCGCCCCGAGTCCCGTGGGCCGATGATCGAACTGGACGCTGTGGAGGCGCGGCTCGAAGCCGGACTGACCGGCGATCACGCCCGCCCCGGCGTGCGCAATGCGCGGCAGGTAACATTGATTCAGTGGGAGCACCTGGCGGTGATCAGCGCCTTGATGGGGCGTCCGGCGGAGCGACCGTTCAGGCCTGAAGATCTGCGGCGCAATCTCGTTATAAGCGGAATCAATCTGTTCAGCCTCAAGGGGCGACGTTTTCGCATCGGCCAGGCGATCTTCGAAACCACCGGCTGGTGCCAGCCGTGCGCGCGTCTGCAGAACAACCTCGGTCCCGGAACCTTCCAGGCCGTGCGCGGGCATGGCGGAATCACCGCGCGAGTGTTACAAAGCGGGATCATTCGCCTCGATGACAGCGTGCATGTCGAACCGCTGCCGGACAGTGGCTATGCTCCCTTCAACCCCGGTTGAAAACCGCTGTAGCTTGTTCACATTCAGCAACGTCTACCTGACGAGGCCTCATATGACCAGTCGCCTGAACCCTGAAGACCAGAAGCATGTCGAAGAGTACCTGCAGTTGTCCCAGCACCGAGTCGAGCGCCGGCCTTTCCGGCCGTGGATGCTCCTGGTGGTGGTATTGGCAGCGACCATTGGTCTGGGCCTGTTGAGCCGATTTATCAGTTACCTGACGCTATGAGCTGCATCGCGCTCGCTCGGGTAACCGCACCGATTTCCTTTAAAAACCTTGCGAGCTATCCCTATGTCCCATCGTATTGTCATTGTCGGCGGCGGCGCCGGCGGTCTGGAGTTGGCTACCCGTCTGGGTAAGACTCTGGGCAAGCGCGGCACCGCCAGCATCATGCTGGTCGACGCGAACCTGACACACATCTGGAAACCGCTGTTGCACGAAGTGGCTGCCGGATCGCTGAACTCCTCCGAAGACGAACTCAACTATGTCGCCCAGGCCAAATGGAACCACTTCGAGTTCCAGCTGGGGCGCATGAGCGGGCTTGACCGTGAGCAGAAAAAGATCCAGCTCGCCGCCACCTACGACGAAAACGGCGTGGAACTGGTTCCGGCGCGGGAAGTGCCTTATGACTCGCTGGTGATCTCGGTCGGCAGCACCACCAACGATTTCGGTACCCAGGGCGCAGCGCAGCACTGTCTGTTCCTCGACACCCGCAAACAGGCCGAGCGTTTCCACCAGCAATTGCTCAATCACTATCTGCGTGCTCACGCCGGGCAAACCGATGTGGTCCAGCAGATCAGCGTGGCCATCGTCGGCGCCGGCGCCACGGGCGTCGAGCTGGCGGCCGAGCTGCATAACGCCGCCCATGAACTGGCGGCTTATGGCCTGGACCGGATCAAACCGGAAAACATGCACATCACCCTGATCGAAGCCGGGCCACGGGTGCTGCCAGCCCTGCCGGAGCGTATCAGCGGGCCGGTGCACAAGACCCTGGAAAAACTCGGGGTCAATGTGATGACCAACGCGTCGGTCAGCCAGGTCACCGCCGACAGCCTGATCACCGCCGATGGCAACGAGATCAAGGCCAGCCTGAAAGTCTGGGCTGCCGGGATCCGCGCACCAGGTTTCCTCAAGGACATCGATGGCCTGGAAACCAACCGCATCAACCAGCTGCAAGTGCTGCCGACCTTGCAGACCACCCGCGACGAAAACATTTTCGCCTTCGGTGACTGCGCCGCCTGCCCGCAACCGGGCTCGGATCGCAACGTTCCACCACGGGCCCAGGCCGCGCACCAACAGGCGTCGCTGCTGGCCAAGTCGCTGAAACTGCGCATCGAAGGCAAAACCCTGCCGGAGTACAAATACACCGACTACGGCTCGCTGATTTCGCTGTCGCGTTTCTCGGCTGTGGGTAACTTGATGGGCAACCTGACCGGCAGCGTGATGCTCGAAGGCTGGCTGGCGCGGATGTTCTACGTTTCGCTGTACCGCATGCACCAGATGGCGCTGTACGGCCCGTTCCGCACGGCGATGCTGATGCTCGGCAGCAAGATCGGACGCGGCACCGAGCCGCGCCTGAAGCTGCACTGATGTAAAACGCTGTGGGGGCGGGCCTGCTCGCTCCCACAGGGTTTTGTCTTTTACTGTATCTGCCCCCGCTTTCCTCACCTTCGCTTACAAACGCCCCCGCTCCTCGACACAGACGCGATACACCGCCACCGCTTAATGGCCACACCCGAGCACACCTGCTCCGGCTGATCGCCCTTAACGTGTGGTTGCGCAGTGCAACCGAAGGAGAATGAAATGACCCGCACTTCGAAAATTGGCAAAACCTCCCTTGGCCTGGTCGGTGCCGTACTGGCTGGCGGCCTGATGCTGTCCGGCTCGGTGTTCGCCGCGCAACCGCTGGCCCAGGGCTATATGGTCGCTTCGGCCGAGACCTCGGTGAAAACCCCGGAAGGCAAATGCGGTGAAGGCAAATGCGGCGATGCGTCGATGGCCAAGACCGACACCGATGGCGACGGCAAGGTCTCGCGTGCCGAGTTTCTGAAAGTCGCGCCAAAGTCTGACTTCGACAAGATCGACACCAACCACGATGGTTTCATCGACGAGCAAGAGGCTTACAACAACGTCAAAGCCAACTTCGAAGCCAACGGCAAGAAAATGCCGAAAGGCCTGTTCGAACACCTGAAAGACCAGGACGGTGCCTGATTTTCCAATCTGTCCCGACAAAACAAAGCCGCGCTTTCTCTGACGAAAAGCGCGGCTTTTTTACGTCTGCCGCAATTACAGCTGGAAGCGCCGCACCATGCCCTGCAATGCGTTGGCCAGTTGCGACAGTTCATGGCTGGAAGCGCTGGTCTGATCGGCACCGGCCGCCGAGCGCACCGACAGATCGCGAATGTTCACCAGATTGCGATCCACTTCCCGCGCCACTTGCGCCTGTTCTTCGGCGGCGCTGGCGATCACCAGGTTGCGCTCATGAATCTCGTGCACCGAAGCAGTAATGGTTTGCAGCGCCTCGCCGGCCCGCTCGGCCAGCACCAGCGTGGTGGACGCACGCGAGGCGCTGGCCTGCATCGACTCCAGCGCCAGAGTTGAGCCGTTGCGCATGCCTTGAACCATCTGTTCGATTTCCTGGGTCGATTGCTGCGTGCGATAGGCCAGTGCTCGGACTTCGTCGGCGACCACCGCAAACCCGCGTCCGCTTTCCCCGGCTCGCGCCGCCTCGATGGCGGCGTTGAGTGCCAGCAGGTTGGTCTGCTCGGCGATCGCGCGGATCACGTCCAGCACCTTGCCGATGTCTTGCGACTGGTTGGCCAGCGATTGCACCAGTTCGCCGGTGTGCTGCACGTCATTGGCCAAGGCGTTGATGGCGCTGGCGGTTTCACTGACCCGCTCTTGCCCCAGATGCGCCGACTCGCTGGACTGGCGCGTCGCGTCGGAGGTCGACACCGCATTGCGTGCGACTTCCTCGACCGCCGTGGTCATCTCGTTGACGGCGGTGGCAGCCTGTTCGATTTCGTTGTTCTGTTGTTGCAGGCCTTGGGTGCTGTCGAGCGTGACGGCGTTGAGCTCATCGGCGGCGGTCGCCAGTTGCGTCGCCGAGCCGCTGATGCCCTGCAGGGTTTCGCGCAGGTTCTGCTGCATCGTCGCCAGTGCCTTGAGCAACCGGCTGACTTCGTCATTGCCGTGGGTTTCGATCGGACGGGTCAGATCGCCTCTGGCAACGTACTCAGCGGCGTCGACGGCGACGCTCAGAGGGCGAACGATGCTGCGAGTCAGCAACATGGCCAGGGCCACCGTCGCCAGCGCCGCCAGAGCAATGAACAGGCTCACGATGGTGCGCGAGGTTTCGTAGTGGGCGGCAGAATTCTGGCTTTCGGCGGCGACCTGGCGGGCGAACAGATCCGCCAGGTCGTTCAGTTGTTTGCCGGAACCGTCGACCACGGTTTTCATGTCCACCAGCAGCAGCTTGGTCAGCTCGTCGCGCTTGCCTTGCTCGGCGAGGGTGAAAGACTGAGCGATCCCGGTGCGATAGGCGGCGAAGGTTCTCTTGAACTGTTCATACAACTGCTGACCTTCCGGTGTGGTCACCAGACGGTCGTAGGCAGCGATTTTCTCGCTCAGTTCCTTGTCCCGGGTGTCCATCTGGCTGCGGTACGTGGCGATATTGGCCGGATCCTGGTCCAGCGCCATGCGCAGGGAGATGGTGCGAATGCGCAGCATGATTTCGCGAATCTCGTCGCCACCGCGAATGCTCGGCAGCCACTGATTCTCCACCGCGACCTCGCTCTGGCGGATGCTCGACATTTGCCCCAGGGCGAAAACGCCGAGCAACGCCACCAGCACAGCGATCAGGGCAAAACCCAGGGCGGCACGGGGAGCAATATTCAACTGACGAAGCAACATGACGAACGCCCTTTTTCTTGTATTGGCCGGATTCAAGGGGCGATCGGTGGCAGGCCCCTTTTGTTAGCGGGCTATCGGCAAGTTGTACGACGACTTGAATGAAACATTTTCGGAGGGCAAAAAAAATCCCCGTATCTTTCGATACGAGGATTTTTAATATGGTCGGGGTAAGGGGATTCGAACTCCTGACATCCTGCTCCCAAAGCAGGCGCGCTACCGGACTGCGCTATACCCCGGTAAAAAAAAGGCGACCTTTCAAAGATCGCCTTCTTCGATCAGCGCTTTTGGCCTCTGATCTTAAGATTCGATCCCAGTGTTACCTGGTTTCAAAAATGGTGGGTCGTGTGGGATTCGAACCTACGACCAATTGGTTAAAAGCCAACTGCTCTACCAACTGAGCTAACGACCCAAAAATGGTCGGGGTAAGGGGATTCGAACTCCTGACATCCTGCTCCCAAAGCAGGCGCGCTACCGGACTGCGCTATACCCCGGCTTGAAATTGGCTCCGTGACCAGGACTCGAACCTGGGACCCAATGATTAACAGTCATTTGCTCTACCGACTGAGCTATCACGGAACTACATATTTCAATTTACTACGGTGAAACTTGCAGCTTCTCGACACCGTTTTCGCATCGCTGCGTTCGTGTGTCTGAGGCGCGCTATTCTACAACCTAGAACACCTCTGTCAACCCCCTAAATTGCTTTCAAGTTAATGATTTGCAACTTATTTCAGATTTCTGCCCAGTGAGCTGAAACCGTGTTGGTGACTGACTGCGGGGCGCACTTTACAAGCCTTTTCCTTTGAGTTCAACAGCCTAACGAAAAAAAAGGCCTCGCAGTGCGAGGCCTTCCTTACGTCACCACCTTCAGGTGTCAGTTGAACGTGATCTCGTCGTTCTCCACAACGCCAGTCGCGGTCTCGCCCGGCAGGAAGCGACCCGACAGGATCAACTGCGCCAACGGGTTCTCGATCCAGCGCTGGATCGCCCGCTTCAGCGGCCGTGCGCCATAGACCGGGTCGTAACCGACGGCAATCAGCTTGTCCATCGCCTCCGGGCTCAGTTCCAGCTTCAGCTCGCGCTCGGCCAGACGACTGCGCAGGCGACCCAGCTGGATCTCGGTAATGCCCGCGATCTGATCCCGCGCCAATGGCTCGAAGATCACCACTTCGTCGACCCGGTTGATGAACTCCGGACGGAAGTGGGTGGAAATCGCATCCATCACTGCTGCACGTTGCGCTTCACGATCACCGACCAGTTCCTGGATCTGCATCGAACCCAGGTTGGAGGTCATGACGATCACGGTATTGCGGAAATCCACCGTACGGCCGTGGCTGTCGGTCAGTCGCCCATCCTCCAGTACTTGCAGCAGGATGTTGAACACGTCCGGGTGGGCCTTCTCGACTTCGTCCAGCAGGATCACCGAGTAAGGCTTGCGCCGTACCGCTTCGGTCAGGTAACCGCCCTCTTCATAACCCACGTAGCCTGGTGGCGCACCGATCAGCCGCGCCACGGAATGTTTCTCCATGAACTCGGACATGTCGATTCGCACCATCGCCTCTTCAGTATCAAAGAGGAATTCGGCCAGCGCCTTGCACAGCTCGGTTTTACCGACACCGGTCGGGCCGAGGAACATGAACGAGCCGCTCGGACGATTCGGATCGGACAACCCGGCACGGGAACGCCGCACCGCGTTGGCCACTGCGACCACCGCTTCGTCCTGGCCAATCACACGCTGATGCAACAGGCTTTCCATCTTCATCAGCTTGTCGCGCTCGCCTTCGAGCATTTTCGACACGGGGATACCGGTCCACTTCGAAACGACTTCGGCGATTTCCTCTTCGGTCACCTTGCTGCGCAGCAACTGGTTCTCGCTCTTGCCGTGCTGGTCGACCATTTGCAGGCTGCGCTCCAGATCCGGGATCACCCCGTACTGCAACTCGGCCATGCGGTTCAGGTCGCCTTTGCGGCGCGCGGCTTCCAGTTCCTGACGGGACTGTTCGATCTTCTGTTGAATCTGCGCAGAACCCTGAACCTCGGCTTTTTCCGAATTCCAGATTTCTTCCAGGTCCGAATATTCACGCTCGTGACGGACGATTTCTTCCTGGAGTTTTTCCAGGCGCTTGATCGCCGCCTCATCGCTTTCTTTCTTCAGCGCCTGAGATTCGACTTTCAGTTGAATCAGGCGACGCTCCAGACGATCCAGCACCTCCGGCTTGGAGTCGATTTCCATACGGATGCGGCTGGCCGCTTCGTCGATCAGATCGATCGCCTTGTCCGGCAACTGCCGATCCGTAATGTAGCGATGGCTGAGCTTGGCCGCCGCGATGATCGCGCCGTCGGTGATCGCCACCTTGTGGTGAACCTCGTAACGCTCCTTGAGGCCACGCAAGATCGCGATGGTGTCTTCCTCGCTCGGCTCGTCCACCAGCACTTTCTGGAAACGCCGCTCGAGGGCTGCGTCCTTCTCTATATATTGGCGGTACTCGTTGAGCGTGGTCGCGCCGACGCAATGCAGCTCGCCACGGGCCAGCGCCGGTTTGAGCATGTTGCCAGCATCCATAGAGCCTTCGCCCTTGCCGGCGCCGACCATGGTGTGCAATTCGTCGATGAACAGAATGATCTGCCCTTCCTGCTTCGACAGCTCGTTGAGCAGCGCTTTCAGGCGTTCCTCGAACTCACCACGATACTTGGCACCGGCAATCAGCGCGCCCATATCGAGGGACAGCAGACGCTTGCCCTTGAGGCCATCCGGCACTTCACCGTTGATGATGCGCTGGGCCAGTCCTTCGGCAATCGCGGTTTTACCCACACCTGGCTCGCCGATCAGTACCGGGTTGTTCTTGGTCCGCCGTTGCAGGACCTGAATGGTGCGACGAATTTCGTCATCACGACCGATCACCGGGTCGAGCTTGCCGTCTTCGGCGCGCTTGGTCAGGTCGACGGTGTATTTATCCAGTGCCTGACGCGATTCTTCGTGGTTGGCGTCGTTGACGGCTTCGCCACCGCGCAGGTTGTTGATTGCATTTTCCAGAGCCTTTTTGCTCACGCCCTGGCCAAGCAACAACTTGCCGAGCTTGCTGTTCTCGTCCATCGCGGCGAGCAGCACCAGCTCGCTGGAAATGAACTGGTCGCCCTTCTGCTGGGCCAGACGATCGGCCTGGTTGAGCAGACGCGCCAGATCCTGCGACATGTTCACGTCGCCGGTCGGGTTCTGGATTTTCGGTAATTGATCGAGCTCTTTGGTCAGCTCTTTGCGCAGGCTGTTGACGTCGAAGCCCACCTGCATCAACAAGGGTTTGATCGAACCACCCTGCTGTTCAAGCATCGCTTGCATCAAATGCGCCGGCTCGATGGCCGGGTGATCGTGGCCGACAGCCAGGGATTGGGCATCGGACAACGCCAACTGTAATTTGCTGGTTAAACGGTCTATACGCATGGGTCACCTTCCTTTTGAGCAGGCCGGACCTAAAAAACCATCCTGAATAAAGAAACCTGCCAGATACCGCTATACATGCGGTCGATTCTGGAAGATTCAAGCGTCAGGGAGTTGATGCAGGTCAGACAAGCTTAGAGGGCGCCCAGCCTCGCAAATACGTTTCTCTTTTGACGAGTGGCTGTTTTCGTCAGGCAAGGCGCCGCGACGAGTCATAGCCCGCTATGGCGAGGAGCGGCAACGCAGCATGACGTAAACAGACGCCGTCAAAAAGAAACAGTATTTGTGAGGCTGGGCGCCTCAAGCCAAACGAGGGAGGCGAAGCGACCGGTACGTGATGCACGACGGTAGGAAAAGAAGCGCGGATCGGTCACGGTACAGAAACCGCCACCATAAACAGCCGTGACACCGCGAACCGCCAGACGCAGTCGCGCCAGCTTATAGATGTCGGCCATGAACTTGCCCGCGTTGTGGCTCGGGACAAAGGCTGTCGCGGCTTCGGACAACTGATTGATGAAGACTTCCCGGACTTCCGGGCCGACTTCGAAGGCTTGCGGGCCGATGGCCGGGCCGAGCCAGACCAGAATGTCCTCGGCGGGTACGTCCAGACTGTCGAGGGTGGCTTCCAGCACGCCGGCCGCCAGCCCACGCCAACCTGCATGAGCCGCCGCCACTCGAGTACCGGCACGATCGCAGAACAACGCCGGCAGGCAATCGGCTGTCATAGCCGCACAAGCGATACCGGGTGTTGCAGTCCAGCTGGCATCCGCCGTTGCCACGATGGATGGATCGGCATGCGCCACGGCAATCCCGTGCACTTGCTGCAACCAGGCAGGCTTTATAGAGAAGTGTTCGGTCAGACGCCGACGGTTTTCGGCGACGGCCTCAGGGCGGTCATCGACATGATCGCCCAGATTGAGGCTGTCGAACGGCGCCTCGCTGACGCCGCCCTCGCGGGTGGTGACACAAGCCTTGACGCTGGCCGGCGCGGGCCAGTCCGGCGTCAGCCAGTTCATCCGACGAATGCCTCGCGATCCTGCTTGAGCAGGGTCAGCAGCCAGACGAAATCTTCCGGCAACGGCGATTCCCAGCTCATGCGCTCACCGGTGGTCGGATGGTCCAACTCCAGGAAACGCGCGTGCAGGGCCTGACGCGGAAAGTGCTTGAGGGACTCGACCATGGTCGGGTTCGCCGCTGGCGGAATGCGGAAACGACCGCCGTACGCCGGATCACCGACCAATGGAAAGTTGATGTGCGCCATGTGTACGCGGATCTGGTGGGTACGACCGGTTTCCAGCTTCACCCGTACGTGGGTGTGCGAACGGAAACGCTCCAGCACGCGGTAGTGGCTGACGGCCGGCTTGCCACCTTCCATCACCGCCATGCGCTGACGCTGCTGGCCGTGGCGACCGATCGGGGCATTGATCTTGCCACCGGCCGTCACTACGCCGATCACGATGCACTCGTAGATCCGGCTCACGCTGCGGCTTTGCAGCTGGGCAACCAGTTTGGTCTGCGCCTGAATGGTCTTGGCCACCACCATCAGACCGGTGGTGTCCTTGTCCAGACGATGCACGATACCGGCACGCGGGACATTGATGATGTCCGGCACATGGTGCAGCAAGGCATTGAGCAAAGTGCCATCGGCGTGACCGGCAGCCGGGTGCACCACCAGGCCCGCAGGCTTGTTGATCACCAGAATGTCGTCGTCTTCATAGACGATGTCGAGCTCGATGTCCTGAGCGACCCATTCACCCTGGGCCTCCTGCTCGGCGGTCAGCTCAAGGATGGCGCCGCCATGAACGATGTCGCGCGGGCGGATGACCGCCCCGTCCACAGTCAGACGACCTTCTTTGATCCAGGCGGAAAGGCGCGAGCGTGAGTGCTCTGCGAAGAGTTGGGCGGCGACTTGATCGAGGCGTTGGCCGCCCAATTCGGACGGCACCTCTGCGCGAAGTTCAATTTTATCGGACATGCTCGGACTGGGCGTCGGCTACAGCCTTTGGTTTCGGCTGCGCGCTTGTGGTTAAATACGGCGTCTTTTGCCCCGGGGCTTTTCAACGGGGCGCTCATCATAACAGGACGGCCCCGCCCAAGACAGCGGCCGTCATAGGGACGCAAGCCGCCATGCAAGTGAAACACCTGCTGCTGATCGCCATCCTCGCATTGACCGCTGCTTGCTCATCGAAGGAAGTCGTAGACGAAAACCTGAGTGAAGCCGAGCTGTACCAGCAGGCTCAACAGGACCTGGACAACAACAGCTATACCAGCGCCACAGCCAAGCTGAAGGCTCTGGAATCGCGCTATCCGTTCGGTCGCTACGCGGATCAGGCGCAGCTGGAGCTGATCTACGCCAACTACAAGAACTCGGAGCCGGAAGCTGCAAAGTCCGCTGCCGAGCGCTTCATTCGTCTGCACCCACAGCACCCGAACGTCGATTACGCCTACTACCTCAAGGGCCTGACCTCGTTCGACCAGGACGTCGGCCTGCTGGCGCGCTTCCTGCCGCTGGACATGACCAAGCGTGACCCTGGCGCTGCCCGCGACTCCTACAACGAGTTCGCCCAGCTGACCAGCCGCTACCCGAACAGCCGCTACGCGCCGGACGCCAAGCAGCGCATGATCTACCTGCGCAACCTGCTGGCAGCCTACGAAATCCACGTGGCCGACTACTACCTGACCCGTCAGGCTTACGTTGCCGCTGCCAACCGTGGTCGTTACGTAGTGGAAAACTTCCAGGAAACCCCATCGGTCGGCGACGGCCTGGCGGTGATGACCGAAGCCTACCAGCGTCTGCACCTGGACGAACTGGCAGCTTCCAGCCTGGAAACCCTGAAGCTCAACTACCCGAACCACCCGAGCCTGAAAGACGGTCAGTTCGTACCGTCGGTCGCCGAAGCCGACAACCGTTCGTGGCTGAGCAAGGCCACTCTGGGCCTGATCGAATCCCGTCCGCCGCTGCCGCCGGGAGAAACCCGCGCCAACCAGGACGTGCAGAAGCAGTTCCAGGACGCGAAAGACGCGATCCCGAACGAGCTCAAGCCTAAAGACGAAAACGGCGACGTGATCGAGCCACCGCAAGCAGAGTCGAGCGACAGCGACCGCTCCATTTTCAGTTACATGACCTTCGGTCTGTTCGACTGATCACTTCGGTGATGCCAAAAAGGGAGATCTTCGGATCTCCCTTTTTTATTGCCGCGTTTTATTGAGCTGTGCGCCTGCCGGGTCCTTGGCTAAACTGCCGGATCATCAGCCAAAAAGCCGCCCATCATGCTTCGTTTACTGTTCTGGATCGCCCTGATCGCCGCCGCCGTCTGGTTGTGGCGCAAATTCAAGGCTCCTGCTTCGCCGACGCAATCCCCTCGCGAACAGGATGCCGCGCCGATGGTGCGTTGCGCCCATTGCGGTGTGCACCTGCCACGCGACCGTGCGCTGAGTCTTCGACAACAGTGGTATTGCAGCCAGGCTCACCTCGAGCAAGGCCCAGGCTCCAGTGATCGCTGAGGCCGCCAACGCCACTCGCAAACAGGCCCAGCGACTGCTGCGCCTCTATCACCTCTACCGTTTAAGCGTCGGCATCACTCTGGTGTTGCTGATTTCCAGCAACATGGACAACCGCCTGCTGACGTCGGCCGACGACGAGTTGCTGCGTAATGGCAGCTGGTTGTACCTGGTGCTGAATATCCTGCTGGTGGTGTTTCTGGAGAACATCCGCCGCCCGGCCCAGTTGTTCGGGCTGGCCCTGGCCGACATCCTGCTGCTGTGCGGGCTGTTCTACGCCGCTGGCGGTGTGGCCAGCCCGATCGGTAATTTGCTGATTGTCTCGGTGGCCATCAGCAACACCTTGCTGCGGCGCCGTATCGGCGTGCTGATTGCGGCGATCGGCGCACTCGGCATTGTCGGCCTCAGCTTCCTGCTGAGCTTCAGCCATCCCTTGAGCGCCAACGAATACCTGCAAGCGGGCACCCTCGGCGCCCTGTGTTTTGCCGGAGCCCTGCTGGTGCAAGGCTTGATCCGCCGCCTCGAAGTCAGCGAAACCCTGGCCGAACAACGGGCCAGTGAGGTGGTCAGCCTCGAAGCCCTCAACGCCTTGATCCTGCAACGCATGCGCACCGGCATTCTGGTGCTCGACGAGCAACGCCGGGTGCAACTGGCGAACCACAGCGCACGAGCCCTGCTCGCGCAGTCGCCCCTTGAAGGCCATTTGATCGATGACTATTCGACTGCGCTGGTCGAACGCCTGCACCTGTGGCTGAACAACCCGACCCTGCGACCACAGAGCCTGAAAATCGCCGCCAATGGCCTGGAATTGCAACCGAGTTTCATCGCCCTGGAACAGAGCCCCAACCGTCAGACTCTGGTGTTTCTCGAAGACCTCGCACAGATCGCCCAGCAGGCCCAGCAGCTGAAGCTCGCCGCCCTCGGACGCCTGACCGCCGGCATCGCCCACGAGATCCGCAACCCATTGGGCGCCATCAGTCATGCCGCGCAGCTGTTGCAGGAGTCCGAGGAACTCGACGGCGCGGATCGGCGTCTGACGCAGATCATTCAGGATCACTCCCAGCGCATGAACCGAGTCATTGAAAACGTCCTGCAACTCTCCCGCCGCCAGCAGAGCGCGCCGCAGCGGCTGGATCTCGAGCCGTGGCTTGTGCAGTTCGTCGAGGAAAGCCGGGAACAGGCCGGCGAGCGCCAGCGGATTCATCTGAGCATCGAATCCGGGGATTTCCGCACTCTGATGGACCCGGGCCAACTGACGCAGATTCTCGACAACCTGTTGCGCAACGGCTGGCGGCACAGCGCGCTGTTGCACGACCCGGCGCAGGTCTGGCTGCGGCTATTCATTGACCCGGAGAGCCAACTGGCCGTACTCGAAGTACAGGACAACGGCCCCGGCGTGGCGCTGGATCAGCAGGCCCATCTGTTCGAACCCTTTTTTACCACCAGCAGCCAGGGCACCGGCCTTGGGCTTTATCTGTCCCGTGAGCTGTGCGAAAGCAACCAGGCCCGCCTAGACTTCAAACCACGCCAAGGCGGCGGCTGCTTTCGCATCACCTTTGCTCACGGACGGAAACAAAGTTGAACACGAGCCCACGGCAAAAAATCCTCATCGTCGACGACGAACCGGATATCCGCGAACTCCTGGAAATCACCCTGGGACGGATGAAACTCGACACTTTCAGCGCACGCAACCTCGGCGAAGCCCGGGCATTGCTGCACCGCGACACCTTCGACCTGTGCCTGACCGACATGCGCCTGCCCGACGGCACCGGGCTGGAGCTGGTGCAGCACATTCAACAACGCTATCCGCAATTGCCCGTGGCGATGATCACGGCTTATGGCAGCCTGGAAACAGCGATCAACGCCTTGAAGGCCGGGGCTTTCGACTTCCTCACCAAACCGGTGGACCTGACGCGTCTGCGTGAACTGGTCGCCACGGCATTGCGCATGCCGGCGACCGGTGGTGTCTGCACCTCGATTGACCGACGCCTGCTCGGCGACTCGCAGCCGATGCGCGACCTGCGCAAACAGATCGACAAACTGGCCCGCAGCCAGGCGCCGGTCTATATCAGCGGCGAGTCCGGCAGTGGCAAGGAACTGGTCGCACGCCTGATCCACGAACAAGGCCCACGCGCCAGCCAGCCGTTCGTGCCGGTGAACTGCGGGGCGATCCCTTCAGAGTTGATGGAAAGCGAGTTCTTCGGCCATCGCAAAGGCAGTTTCACTGGTGCAGTGGAGGACAAACCGGGGCTGTTCCAGGCAGCCCATGGCGGCACGCTGTTTCTCGATGAAGTGGCGGACCTGCCACTGTCGATGCAGGTCAAGTTGTTACGGGCGATTCAGGAAAAAGCCGTGCGCAGCGTCGGCGGCCAGCAGGAAACCGTGGTCGATGTGCGCATTCTCTGCGCCACCCACAAGGACCTGGACGCGGAAGTTGCCGCCGAGCGCTTTCGGCAGGATCTGTATTACCGGCTGAACGTGATCGAACTGCGCGTACCGTCCCTGCGTGAACGTCGTGACGATATCGAAGCGCTGGCCTCCCATATGCTCAAGCGTCTGGCCCACGGCACTGGTCAGCCTTCTACCCGCCTGCATCCGCAAGCGCTTGAGGCCCTGAAGAACTATCGCTTCCCGGGGAATGTCCGGGAGCTTGAGAATGTCCTCGAACGTGCGCACACACTGTGCGAAAACCGCATGATCGAAGCTGACGACCTGCGTCTGAGTGAAGGTAATTGCGCGGTCGAGGGAGGCATCGCTGATCTCACGCAGATCGACAACCTGGAAGACTATCTGGAGAACGTCGAGCGCAAGTTGATCCTGCAGGCGCTGGAAGAGACACGCTGGAACCGCACGGCGGCTGCGCAGCGCTTGAATCTATCGTTTCGCTCGATGCGCTATCGACTGAAGAAGCTGGGCCTGGATTGAGGGCCCCTTCCCGGGCAAGCCCGCTCCCACAGGGTTCAGCGTTTCACTCAAATTTGAGGACGCCACAGAACTGTGGGAGCGGCGGTGCGACGATTCGACTTGCCCGCGAAAGCGATTTGCCAGTCACCGAGAAATAAAGGGCTAGATACGCCCAGTCGGTGCATACGGCGCTGGATCGATGATCGGCGTCCGCTCCAGCATCACATCGGCAAACAGCTGGCACGACGCCGGCGCCAGCACCAGCCCGTTGCGGTAATGCCCGCAATTGAGCCACAGGCCTTCAAACCCCGGCACCCGCCCAATATAGGGAATGCCCTCCGGTGAGCCAGGACGCAACCCGGCCCAATGCCCCACCACTTCGGCATCCGCCAGCGCCGGCAGCAATTCCACCGCCGAGGCCTTGAGGCTTTCCAGTGCGTTGTCGGTTGGAGTCTTGTCGAAACCTTCGTGCTCCAGCGTGCTGCCAATCAGGATGTGCCCGTCGCGGCGCGGGATCGCGTAACGCCCCTTGGCCAGCACCATGCTCGGCAGGAAGTCCGCCGCGCACTTGTAGAGAATCATCTGACCCTTGACCGGCTCAACCGGCAGCGAAAGATTCAGAGTCTTGAGCAATTCACCGCTCCATGCCCCCGCCGTCAGCACCACCTGATCGCCGGATATCACGCCCTTCGACGTTTGCACACCGACAACCCGCTCGCCCTCGCGGACAAACCCGCTGACCTCGCACTGCTCGTGAATCGTCACGTTCGGCAGCGCCTGCAACGCCGCTTTCAAAGACTTCACCAGCCGAGGATTGCGTACGTTGGCCACATCGGCCATGTAGATCGCCCGGGAAAATCCGCCGCCGAGTACCGGCACCGCGTCATGGGCCGCCGAGATATCCACAGCCCGCAGCGGACGGTTTTCTCGCTCGGCCCAGGCCAGCGCTTCGGCTTCGTCGTCCAGGTCCAGCCAGTACAGGCCGGTGGTGTGCACTTCAGGATCGACGCCGGTGTCGGCAAACAAACGCTCGCCCAGCTGTGGATAAAAATCCTGCGACCAGTGCGCCAGCGCCGTGACCGCCGGGCTATAACGCCATGGATACAGCGGAGAAACGATGCCGCCGCCGGCCCAGGACGATTCCTGACCGACGTTCGAACGATCCAGCAGCACCACGCTGCGTACCTCGGAGGCGAGGTTGTACGCGGTGAGCAGGCCAATCACCCCGCCACCGACAATCACCACTTGCTGTTGCCTGGTCATGTTTGTTCCAACCGTAAAAAAGACAGCGGGCGCAAAAGGCACCCGAATGAAAGCGGCTCAGCGGCCCCAGCAATCCTTGGAGGTCAGCCCGGTTGTCGCGTTGTTCATACTGCGCACACCGGTGTTGGTGAGGGTGAAGTCCCCGCACTTGTCGCCGGCCATGGTCGTACCGGCCTTGCGGGTCGCGGTCAGCAGGAAGGTCTGGTCAGCAATGGTCGGCGTGATGGTGTAGAAATCGTTGCCCGTACTGAGTCCGGTGATACCGGTGTAGACATTGTTCTTGGTGTAGAAGCGCTCGAGAGTCTGCGCCTGTTCCGACAGCAGTGATACCACCTCGGCGCGACGGCCCTTTTTCAGGTATTCGGTATAGCTCGGTGCGGCAATGGTGATGATGATCCCGATAATCGCAATCACGATCATGATTTCGATCAGGGTGAATCCTCGGACGGATCTGCGCATGCCTCAACTCTCGCTTACTGTATTTGTCGCCACATGATACGACGGCTGCCGCCGCCGGATTTTTCCACCAGGGTGGTGATACCGCCACTGGAATCGTTCACGATCTTGCGCGTTGCGCCATTGACGATGGCGTTCAGGGTCGGAATGCCGCCGCTGAACACCACGCCGCTGGAAATCGTGTCGTTGCTGTCGACCACGCCGTCGGCGTTGGTGTCGAGCACCGCATAGTTGAGCATCTTACCGCTGAAAGCATCGAGTTCGACCAGTTTGCCGGTGCCGAAGCTGGAGCACGGGTCAGTGGTATCGACACTGGCCGTGGTGAATACGATGCGCCCGAGTACCAGGCTGGCCTGATTGATCACCCGCTCACCCGTCAATACGTTGTTGTACACCAGCGGCAGGTACCAGCCCTTCTCCGCCGGATACGTCGTGTCGTTCTGGGTCGTGGTGACGAACTGCCCCGAACTGCCGGAAAACACACCGGTAATGGCTTGCGCCTGCAAACTGCTGACCGTGAGCTGGCCCGAACCGCCGTCGGCATCCCACACCGAGTAGAACGCCTGCAGATCCTTGTTGGTCTTGTCGGCGGTTTCATTGAACTTGCCGGTGCCGACGAATATCTGTTTGCCGCCCAATGAATTGTCCGCCAACAGCGGTTGCGCAGTGATCGGTTGAGTCGCCCCGCCCGCCGTCGTGAACAGTGGTTTGCCGGAGAACGCCACACCCCAGCCGTCGGTCGTGGTGGCGCTCAGGTCGAACTTCCACAGCCGCCCCTTCAAATCTCCGCCATAGGCAGCCTGCACCACATTCTGCGAATTGACCTTGAGCTTCACCGAGGACAAGCCATTGGTGGTTTCCGTGCTGTCGATGACGATTTTCTTGATCAACGAACCATCGCGCACATCCAGCACATACAACGCCGCAACTCCCGAGTTGCTGCCGTAACCGTTGGCGATGAAGGCCGCCCAACGACCATCGGCCAAGCGTGCCACTTCCGGCCGGGCGTAGGCATAACCCAGATCATTGAAAGTGTTGGCCGTGTTGGCTGTGGCAGGAGCGCTGACTTCCCACAGCGCATTGAGAATGTTCCCTGCCGATGCGTCGAACAGTTGCAGCGCATAGAAGGTCTTGCCACCGGCCCCGGCCCCGCCGATGGCCAGGGTTTTCCAGGCGCTGCCGAACTGAGCGTCGTAGACACCGACCTGTCCGTCCACCAGAAACTTGTGACTGACGCCATTGATGTAGTTCGGGTCGGCGATCAGCCGCAATGATGGCAACACGCTCGATGGCATGTAGGCATAACGCCGGGTGCCATTGGCCGAGTTGATGACGCTGACGAAACCGTCGTTGGCATTCACCACCAGGCTGGCGTTCATGTTCGCGGCTTTGGTAGTCAGGTAACTGGTGTAGGTGGTGTCACCCGACAGGTCGGAAGCAGTCTTGTCCGAGGGCGAGGCCAGCACCAGCGGCGAGTTGATGATGTCGCCCAACAGCACGCTGCGTACCTTGAGCCCGGTCTTGTTGGTGCCTTTGCTCCACTCCACCAGATCGCTGCCACTGATGCCGGTGGGCAGGCTCTGGCTGAGCGAAGTCTGCTGGGTGGCCGAGAAGTTACCGTAGGCCAGGGTGACGGCCGCATTGCTGGAGGTATTCCACGACTGATAAGTCGGCGCCACCGCACCGGGAACGATGGCGGTATCGGTTGTCCACAGCACCGTTGAGGTATTCACCGTCCCGGCCGAAGTGAAACCGAACGACTTGATGGTGCCGCGCCAGTCCCTGGGGTCATAACTGGTCTGAAAATAACTGCTGCCGCTCGCCAGCGTGGTGCCGCTGGTGACACCGCTGCCGCCGGAACCTGCCCTGGAGGTGATGTCGCTCAATGCCGCCGACAACGCTGTGTTGAGACCGGCGCTGTCGGTGGCCTGGTAATACCTGCCCTGCCCGTACGCCGCCGCGTCCGACAACATATCGTTATCGGCGGTGAAGCCAACGGTATAGGTGTTCATGTTCTGCTTGGGAAAGTCTGCCGAACTCCAGCTCTTGCCGGCCGCATCGACACCGGTCGAACGCATGTCGATGTCGAAGGCAAACTTGGCGATGTCGTCCAGGTACAGCGTATCGCCCTCGTTGTCACCGTTGAGGTTGTTGCCGTCATTGTTGACCCCGTCCCAGTTCGGCAGGCGACTGCCCCCGAGGGGATCGTTGCTGGGGAATGTGCGGTCGTAGGTCGGCAGGCCGTCAGTAATCACCACCCCGTAGTTTTTCTGACAGCGGTACTGGATCGGGCTGGTGTAGGTGTTTGGCGTGTTGTTGTAGTACGGCGCCATACCGCGCATGTAGCGGGTGATTTCGTAATAGGTCTCCGCCAGTGGCGTGTTGGCCACGGCGCTCAGGCCATTGATCGATGAGATCAGGGCGTTGTAGTTGCTGTCGGCCTGGGCCTGGGTCACGCTGCCACTGACCGGCGACAGGTCGCTGATGGAGCGGGCAATGTACCCGCCGTTGCCCGGGTTGTTGCTGGTGGCCGGGTTGAATGTCGTCAGGCCGATGCGCAGGTTGCGGTTGCTGGTCACCAGCGCAGTGGAAACGTTGCGTGCGACGTTGATCCGGTAGTCGTTGGGAATGGCCCCGGTGGTGAAATCACGCGTACCGTTGTTGATGGCGAGGCCGACCACGTAGGCGATGTAATCCCCGTAATAGCGGGTGTTTCCACCGCCCACCGGGTCCGGCAGCTTCAGGCACAACGGCGTCAGGCTGTTGTTGTAGAACGCGTAGGCACCGCCGGAGCAGCCGGAGGTCGGCAGGCTCGACAGAAATACCGGATCACCGGTGATTGCCGTCGATGACAGGCACAAACCAAGCACCGCGTTGCACTGGCGTGCCGGCGTGCGGGTCACCGTCGGATCAAAACCGGTGGCGTAGATGATGCTGTTCATACTTCCCGAATCGTCGATCAGCAGCATGACATTCGGCGGTACTGCGGCCGCGCTCAACAGTGGCGAGTCGGATGGGGTGAAGGCATACGCTGGCGCCGCCAGATACAGGCCCAATAACAGCCCCATGAACCGGGCCCACCCGCCAGAGCGTCGCTCAATACTTCGCATAAACGCTCTCCACCACACTACGTGAACTGCCGACGATGCCGACCGCCGTGACCCGGTAAAGCGTCGCCGAGGTATTGCTCGGCACGTTCACCGCCGTCAGAGTGGTGCCGATGTTCTGCACCCCATAGAAGCCGCTGCCGGCGGCAATCCAGTTGACGCCCGACGTGGAATTGAGCCCCGCTGAACTGACCACCGATGACTCCGCCGGCGGCGCGCATTGCGTGGTGTTGGCACACACCGCCAGTGAATAACTGTCCAGTTGCACCGCGCTTTCACCAATGCGCAACGCCGCCTCGGCGGTCTGGAACGATTGGTTGCGCAGCCCGACGCTGCCGGCCATTTTTTCCTGCAGGTTGGCACTCTGCATCGATGAAAGACCGATCACGGTCAGGAGCAACAGAAACACCAGACTGACCAATAACACCATGCCGTGCTGGCTTCGTCGCTGGTGGAGAGAAACGCTCATCGACCAGCCCTCACTGCAAGCGGTTGCGCAGCGCGGCAACCACGTTGAAGGTTTGATTGGCGATCCGGTTGTTCGGATCGGTAAGGGTCAGGCTCAGGCGTACGCTGCGGATGCGTGCCGGATCACTGGGGTTGCTGCTGTAGGTCGAAGCGGCCACATCAGTCGCGGTGCTGGCCAGGCCAAACAGGACGGTGAACGCACTGACATTGCTCACCAGCACTTGTTGGGTGGGCGTACCGCTGCCGGTGCCCATCAGGATCTGGTTGTTGCTGAAGCTGTAAACCAGACGCCGGATCGGAAACGCGATTTGCCCGGTCGCCGGCGCACGCACACCCGTATAAGCCGTTGAACTGTTGCGACAGTCGGACACCACCGTCCAGGTCGGCGTCCCGCCTGCGCCACCGACGTCGGCGGTGACCAGTGTCAGCTTGAGGTTGGTGTTGTCCCAACTGATCGGCGTGATCTGGGCGGCGTTGAAGTCGCCGCTGCTACTGGAATCGGTAATGGTCCCCAGGCAGCCGAACATCCCGACCATGCGCAATTCCTGAGTCATCTTGCTCAACACGAACCGCGCATCTTCCTGCATGGCAGCCGAGGTGTTCTGGCTGACGTAGGTATTCTTCGCCGCAAGAAAGGTTTGTACGACGCCCAGCACGATGATCAGCCCCAGCGCCAAGGCGATGAGCATTTCGATCAGGCCGAAACCCTGGTTATGCCGCTTCATGGCGTGGCCACCGGATCGACCGCGGCGCGGCTCGTCAGGACAAAACTGCGCGGGGCGCTCGCGGTATTGGCGGCCCGGGCATCACTCCAGTTGATGGTGATGGTGTACACGCGCTGGTTGAGGGTAATGCTGCCGGTGGCGGTCGGTCCGCCGAAATTGACGATGTTGGTGGTGAAGTCGTAGAGATCCTGATCGCGGGTGACGTTCAGGTTGCCCGATGTCGGCGGCGTGACGGTGTAGTCGGCGCCGGAGTTGGCGCGGATGCGGTCCATCATGTCATAGGCGATGAAGCTGGCCTGACTGGTCATGCGCGAGCTGTCGGTGTATTTCAGCGCATTGAGCTGAACTGCCGCCGCCCCCAACAACCCGACCGTCAGAATCAGCAACGCGACCAGAATTTCGATCAGCGACATGCCTTCCTGTGCAACTGTGCTCCCTGCCCTCATCCGCAGCTTCCACCCGATTGAATTCGTCCATTCAGACACACGTTCAGCGTCCTGCTTTGCGTTCCCAGCGTGTAACTGAACACCACCGCCGTGGACGGTGCTGCCAGGCCACCCAGATTGTTGAAATCCAGCGCGGTCACTCCTGAGGTTAGCGTCAGAGTCGCGCCACTGCTCATCGCTGGAACAACCCGCAATACATTGGCCGAAGTGCCAGTACTGTCGTAGACCGACAACTCACCCGTCCAGACGCTGCCCCCGGCGGTTGGTCGCAAGCGAATAGTCGTACCGCGATCAATGGCTTCAAGGCGTGCGTAGTTGAGCGCCCGCTGCAGGTCGCCGACTTCGGTGTCGGCCTTGCTGCCCTGGATCGAACGGGTAAACGCCGGTACGGCCATCGTGATCAGGATCACAAACAACGCGACCGCCACCAACAGCTCGATCAGCGTGAAACCTTTTGTACGATGATCCATCGATGCCCTCCGTTGCCGTCGGCTATACCTGCCCTGTAAACCTAGAACATTCGACCGGGTTACGTCGGTTGATTTGCCCTGCCCGGTGCACGGATCGCGTCGGACACACTGCTCCACGGAGGGAATACATATGCCGCAACAGGGTTTCAGCCTGGTCGAACTGCTTATGGGACTGGCGATCGGCGCAATTGTTCTGTCACTGGTCAGTCCGGCGTTCGCCACGCTGATGGAGTCGAACCACCGGCAACACGCTGCTGAATCGCTGATCAGCGGGATCCGCAATGCCCGCACCCAGGCGATCACGCGCAATCAGAGCGTGGTGATTCATGGCATCAACGGAGATTGGGGCCAGGGCTGGCGGATCATTCTGGATGTCAGTGGCAAGGGTGCGGAGGACAGCAGCAATCCGCTATTGATCGAACAAGCCAGTGACGGGCGAATACCCATTGTCGGCAACTGGTTCGTCAGTCGGTACATTCGGTTCAGCAGTCTGGGACAACCGCTGATGCCCGGGCGAGCGTTTCAGGCAGGAAAACTACACATCTGTTCGACCCGCGAGCCGGTCAGCCAGCTTCAACTGGTGCTGGCGGCAACCGGTCGCGTGCGCCTGTCCAGCGAAAAGGCTGAACAGGCACTGTGTCGAAAGGATAAAGCGGTCAGATCGAACGGACGCGCAACTCTTTAGGCATCGAGAAGGTGATGTTCTCTTCCCGTCCGGCCAACTCGTCGGCGCCGGTGGCGCCCCATGCCTGCAATTGCTGGATCACACCACGCACCAGCACTTCCGGCGCAGAAGCACCGGCAGTGATGCCGATACGCTCGACGCCATCGAACCAGCTCTTTTGCAGGTCTTCGGCACCGTCGATCAGATACGCCGGCGTAGCCATGCGCTCGGCCAGTTCACGCAGACGGTTGGAGTTGGAGCTGTTCGGACTACCGACCACCAGGACCACGTCGCATTCGTCGGCCAGTTGCTTGACCGCGTCCTGACGGTTCTGCGTGGCGTAGCAGATATCGTCCTTGCGCGGGCCACCGATGGCCGGGAAACGGGAGCGCAATGCGTCGATGACTCGACTGGTGTCGTCCATCGACAAGGTGGTCTGGGTCACGAAGGCCAGTTTCTCGGGATTGTGTACCTGCAACTCAGCGACATCCTTCTCGTCTTCGACGAGGTAGATCGCACCGCCATTGCTGGCGTCATACTGACCCATGGTGCCTTCGACTTCCGGGTGACCGGCGTGGCCGATCAGGATGCACTCACGACCGTCGCGGCTGTATTTGGCGACTTCGATGTGCACCTTGGTCACCAGCGGACAGGTGGCATCGAACACTTTCAGGCCGCGACCGGTGGCTTCAGTACGCACGGCTTGCGAGACGCCATGGGCACTGAAGATCACGATGACGTCGTCCGGTACCTGATCCAGCTCTTCGACGAAGATCGCGCCACGACTGCGCAGGTCTTCGACGACAAACTTGTTGTGCACCACTTCATGACGCACATAAATAGGCGGCCCGAAGACTTCCAGGGCGCGGTTGACGATTTCGATCGCCCGGTCCACGCCGGCGCAGAAGCCACGGGGGTTGGCGAGTTTGATTTGCATGCTGTGCCTCGTGTCTTGCGCGCGAAAAAACGGTGAATAACTACTGTGGGAGCGGGCTTGCTCGCGAAAGCGATAAGTCAGACAACATCGATGTTGAATGTCAGTCAGCATTCGCGAGCAAGCCCGCTCCCACATTTTTGACCGCGTATGGTCAGTTACAGCGCTTTGACGTTGATGATCTCGACGTCAAAGGTCAGCGTCTTGCCGGCCAGCGGGTGGTTGAAGTCGACGGTCACTTGCGCGTCGTCGAACTCTTTCACCACACCCGGCAGCTCAGTATTGGCCGCATCGTTGAAGATCACCAGCAGACCCGGCGACAGTTCCATGTCCGCAAACTGCGAACGTGGAATGACCTGCACGTTCTGCGGGTTCGGCTGGCCGAACGCATTTTCCGGCTCGATGGTCAGAGTGCGCTTGTCGCCCGCCTTGAAGCCGAACAGAGCCGCTTCAAAGCCCGGCAGCAGGTTGCCGTCGCCGACCTTGAAAGTAGCCGGAGCCTTGTCGAAGGTGCTGTCGACCGTGTCGCCGTTCTCCAGGCGCAATGCAAAATGCAAAGTGACTTCCGTGTTCTGGCCGATGCGTTGCTCAGCCAATACCTGTTCAGTCATGAACGGCTTCTCCGGTTTTTTTACTTTTGAACATGTCCAGTGCCAGCATCACCGCGCCAACGGTGATGGCGCTGTCGGCGAAGTTGAACGCCGGGAAGTACCAGCGGTTCTGCCAGTGCACCAGAATGAAGTCGATCACATGGCCCAGGGCAATGCGGTCATACAGATTGCCCAGCGCGCCGCCCAGCACCAGCGCCAGCGCAATGGCCAGCCAGGTTTCGTTGCGGCCCAGGCGCTTGAGCCAGACCACCAGCACCGCGCTGACCACGACTGCTATCAGGGCGAACAGCCAGCGCTGCCAGCCGGAGCTGTCAGCCAGGAAGCTGAATGCCGCACCGGTGTTGTAGGCCAGGGTCCAGCTGAAGTAATCGGGAATGATCACGATCTGCTGGTACATCTCGAGCTTGCCTTCGAAGTAAAACTTGCTGGCCTGGTCAATGACCAGAACCAGCAAGCTCAACCAGAGCCAGCTCAGCCGTCCGAAACGGCCAACGGCATTAGGCATAGTGACGAACCTCCCCGGCGCCATCGATGTTGTCCACGCAACGGCCGCAGATTTCCGGATGCTCCGGGTTCACGCCGACGTCTTCACGGCAGTGCCAGCAACGGGCGCACTTCGGGAAGGCCGATTTGACGATCTTCAGCTTCAGGCCGCTGACTTCTGTCGCTACAGCGTCAGCCGGCGCTTGCACGAACGGCGCTACGCTGGCGGTCGACGTGATCAGAACAAAGCGCAGCTCGTTGCTCAGCTTGGCCAGGTCGGCGGTCAGAGCCTCTTCGGCGAACAGCGTCACTTCAGCTTGCAGGTTGCCACCGACAGCCTTGGCTGCGCGCTGGATTTCCATCTCTTTGTTGACCGCAACCTTCACTTCCATGATGCGATCCCAGTAGGCGCGCCCCAGCTCGAAGCCTTCCGGCAACTCGGTCAGGCCTTCGTACCAGGTGTTGAGCATCACCGATTCGTTGCGCTCGCCCGGCAGGTATTGCCACAGTTCGTCAGCGGTGAAGGCCAGGATCGGTGCGATCCAGCGCACCAGCGCTTCGGAGATGTGGAACAGCGCGGTCTGGCACGAGCGGCGGGCCTTGCTGTCGGCGCCGGTGGTGTACTGGCGATCCTTGATGATGTCGAGGTAGAAACCACCCAGCTCCTGCACGCAGAAGTTGTGGATCTTCGAGTAGACGTTCCAGAAACGGTATTCGCCGTAGTGCTCTTGCAGCTCGCGTTGCAGCAGCAGGGTACGGTCCACCGCCCAGCGATCAAGCGCCAGCATGTCTTCGGCCGGCAGCAGGTCGGTGGCCGGGTTGAAACCGGTCAGGTTGGAAAGCAGGAAACGCGCGGTGTTACGGATACGACGATAGGCGTCCGCGCTGCGCTGCAGGATCTGCTCGGAAACGGCCATTTCGCCGGAGTAGTCGGTCGAAGCGACCCACAGACGCATGATGTCGGCGCCCAGGGTGTCGTTGACTTTCTGCGGTGCGATCACGTTACCCAGAGACTTGGACATCTTGCGGCCGGACTCGTCCACGGTGAAACCGTGGGTCAGCAGCTCGCGGTACGGCGCGTGGTTGTCGATGGCGCAACCGGTCAGCAAGGACGAGTGGAACCAGCCACGGTGCTGGTCGGAACCTTCCAGGTACAGGTCGGCGCGCGGGCCGGTCTCGTGGCCCATCGGGTGCGAACCGCGCAGGACGTGCCAGTGCGTGGTGCCCGAGTCGAACCAGACGTCGAGGGTGTCGCTGATCTTGTCGTACTGCGGTGCTTCATCGCCCAGCAGTTCGGCAGCGTCGAGTTTGAACCAGGCTTCGATGCCTTCGACTTCGACGCGCTTGGCGACTTCTTCCATCAGCTCGACGGTGCGTGGGTGCAGCTCGCCGCTTTCCTTGTTCAGGAAGAACGGGATCGGCACGCCCCAGTTGCGCTGACGGGAGATGCACCAGTCCGGACGGTTGGCGATCATCGAGTGCAGGCGCGCCTGGCCCCAGGCCGGAACGAACTTGGTGTCTTCGATCGCTTTGAGCGAGCGTACACGCAGGGTATCGCCACTGACCGGCTCTTTGTCCATGCCGATGAACCACTGCGCGGTGGCGCGGTAGATCAGCGGGGTCTTGTGACGCCAGCAGTGCATGTAGCTGTGTTCGATGACCGTGGTGTGCAGCAGCGCACCGACTTCAGTCAGTTTGTCGACGATGGCCGGGTTGGCCTTCCAGATGAACTGGCCGCCGAAGAACTCCAGCGAAGGAACGTAGACGCCGTTGCTCTGTACCGGGTTGAGGATGTCGTCGTTGACCATGCCGTATTTCTTGCAGGTCACGAAGTCGTCCACACCGTAAGCCGGCGCGGAGTGAACCACGCCGGTGCCGGCGCCCAGTTCCACGTAGTCGGCCAGGTACACCGGCGACAGACGGTCGTAGAACGGGTGACGGAAATTGATCAGCTCCAGCGCCGAGCCCGGTGCGGTCGCCAATACGGTGCCTTCGACGCCGTAACGGGTCAGGCAGGATTCGACCAGTTCTTCAGCCAGCACCAGCAGCTTGTCGCCGATATCGACGAGGGCGTAAGTGAATTCCGGGTGAACGTTCAGCGCCTGGTTGGCCGGGATGGTCCACGGGGTGGTGGTCCAGATCACGATCGAAGCAGGTTTGCCCAGCGACGGCAGACCGAACGCGGCGGCCAGTTTGGCCTCGTCAGCGATCGGGAAGGCCACGTCGATGGTCGAGGACTTCTTGTTCTCGTACTCGACTTCCGCTTCAGCCAGGGCCGAACCGCAATCGAAGCACCAGTTCACAGGCTTGAGGCCCTTGAACACGAAACCGCCTTTGACGATTTCGGCGAGGGCGCGGATTTCACCGGCCTCGTTCTTGAAGTCCATGGTCTTGTACGGGTTGGCGAAGTCGCCCAGCACGCCGAGACGGATGAACTCGGTCTTCTGCCCTTCGATCTGCTCGGTGGCGTAAGCACGGCACAGCTCGCGGGTCTTGTCCGCGCCCAGGTTCTTGCCGTGGGTCACTTCAACCTTGTGTTCGATCGGCAGGCCGTGGCAATCCCAGCCCGGGACATACGGCGCGTCGAAGCCCGACAGGGTCTTCGAGCGGATGATCATGTCCTTGAGAATCTTGTTCAGTGCGTGACCGATGTGGATCGTACCGTTGGCGTACGGAGGGCCGTCGTGCAGGACGAACTTCGGACGATCCTTGCCAATCTCGCGCAACTTTCCGTACAGGCCAATACTGTCCCAGCGCTGCAGGATCTGCGGTTCGCGCTGTGGCAGGCCGGCCTTCATTGGGAAGGCGGTGTCCGGAAGGTTTAGCGTGGCTTTATAGTCGGTCATTTAAGGCTCTTCATTAGCGATGGGCGCTAGGTGCGGCTAGTGCACGGGCGGCGGCGACATCCGCGCTGATCGCCGTTTTCAATGCCTCCAGGGAGGCGAAACGCTGCTCTTCACGCAGCTTCTGGTGGAAAACCACCGTCAAACGCCGGTCATACAGATCGCCGGCAAAATCTAAAAGATGGACTTCAAGGTGGGCCTTGCCATCACCTTGCACCGTGGGCCGCACGCCGATATTGGCGACGCCGGGCCAGGTCTTGCCGTCGATATCGACGTCGACCAGGTAAACTCCGGTGAACGGCACGCGACGGCGCTTGAGTTGAATGTTGGCAGTGGGCGTACCCAGTTGCCGGGCCAGTTTCTGACCATGCAGCACGCGACCGGCAATCCTGTACGGGCGGCCAAGCAGACGTTCTGCCAAGGCAAAATCGGCGGCGGCCAACGCATTGCGCACCTGAGTGCTGCTGACACGAATACCGTCCAGCTCGACGGTTTGCGCGGCCTCCACGGTGAAACCGTGAACCTGCCCGGCCTGCAACAGAAAATCGAAATCGCCGAGGCGGTCGCAACCGAAGCGGAAATCGTCACCGACTTCCAGATGCTGCACGCCCAGGCCATCTACCAGAATCGTATCGACGAATTCACTGGCGCTGAGCTTGCTCAGGCGCTGGTTGAAGGCCAGACACAAGACCCGGTCGACCCCTTCGGCGGCCAGCAGTTGCAGCTTGTCGCGCAACCGGGCCAGACGCGCCGGAGCGGTCTCCGGGGCAAAGAATTCCCGTGGCTGCGGCTCGAAAATCACCACGCAGCTGGGTACGCCCAACTCGAGCGCACGCTCACGCAGTCGGGCCAGGATGGCCTGGTGACCACGGTGAACACCGTCAAAGTTGCCAATAGTGGCGACGCAGCCCCGATGCTGGGGGCGCAAGTTGTGAAGGCCTCGAACCAGCTGCATAACGCGCTTCTTGCTCATAAAGTGGCCGATTATAACCACACCCGACGACAGACGACAGGCAACACCGTAACCCAAAGTGATCGAGCCGACAAAACTGCCGGCTCAAGCCCGTTTATCAAGGGTAAAACCTCAGCTCAACGCCTTGCGATTGAAGTCGCGCAGGCGAAAACCGAGCAGCAGCAACATGCCGAAATAAGCCACCACGCCGGCAGCCACCAGCACGCCCAGGCGCAGGAAGCGCTCAAGCATGTGGCCCTGATCCCACGCGGGCATGAAATGCATGCCGATCAACAGCACCGCCGACATCACCGCCACCGCAACCAACAACTTCAAACCGAACTTCAGCCAGCCCGGCTGCGGTTGGTACATCTGCTGCTTGCGCAGTTGATAGAACAGCAGCCCGGCGTTCAGACAGGCACCGGCGCTGATCGCCAACGCCAGCCCGGCGTGCGCCAGCGGGCCGATCAACACCAGGTTGAACAGCTGCGTGACCACCAGGGTGAAGATTGCGATTTTTACCGGCGTGCGGATGTTCTGCTGCGCATAGAAGCCTGGCGCCAGCACTTTGATCACGATAATCCCGAGCAGACCGACAGAATAGGCAATCAACGCCCGCTGAGTCATGGCCGCGTCAAAACCGCTGAACTGACCGTACTGGAACAGCGAAACCGTCAACGGCTCGGCCAGAATTCCCAGCGCCAGCGCACACGGCAACACCAGCACGAAGCACAGGCGCAGGCCCCAGTCGAGAATCCGCGAATACTCGTGACGGTCCTTGCTGGCGTAGGTCTTGGCCAAGGTCGGCAGCAGAATCGTGCCCAACGCCACACCCAGCACACCGGACGGCAGCTCCATCAAACGGTCGGCGTAATACATCCACGACACCGAGCCCGCCACCAGAAACGAGGCGAAGATGGTGTTGATGATCAGGGAAATCTGGCTGACCGAGACGCCGATGATTGCCGGCAACATCTGCTTCATCACCCGCCAGACGCCGGTATCGCGCAGATTCAGGCGTGGCAGCACCAGCATGCCGATCTTTTTCAGGTGCGGCAGTTGATAAAGCAACTGCGCCAGGCCACCGACCAGCACCGCCCAGCCGAGGGCCATGACCGGTGGGTTGAAATACGGCGTCAGGAACAATGCGAACACGATCATGCTGACGTTGAGCAGGGTCGGCACGAACGCCGGCACCGAGAAACGGTTCCAGGTATTGAGAATCGCACCCGCCAGGGATGACAGGGAGATCAGCAATATATAGGGGAAGGTCACTCGCAGCAGGTCGGAGGTCAGCTGGAATTTTTCCGGCGTATCGGTAAAACCGGGGGCGGTGGCCCAGATCACCCAGGGCGCGGCAATCATGCCCAGCGCCGTCACCAGCGCCAGAACCAGCGTCAGAAGCCCAGTCACATAAGCAATGAAGGTACGAGTCGCCTCCTCGCCCTTCTGACTTTTGTATTCGGCAAGAATCGGCACGAATGCCTGGGAAAACGCCCCCTCGGCAAAGATCCGCCGCAAAAGATTGGGCAGTTTGAAGGCGATAAAGAAGGCGTCTGTCGCCATTCCGGCGCCGAATGTACGCGCGATGAGCGTGTCGCGGACAAACCCGAGAATCCGGGAAAGCATCGTGATAGAGCTGACGGCGGCCAACGATTTGAGCAGATTCATTGAGGGAATTTGTGCCTGTCGATAAACAGCAGGCGAACAATGCGCCTACTTGTGCGATACTCCGCGCCGCAACAGCACAGAGCCAAAGCTCGCGAGTTTACAGGTCAAGCGCCGGAAATAAATATCCCGCCTCTTTATACCTACCACTTAGCGGAACGTCTCAAGCGCCCTTGACAAGACATCTCTTCATCGGCATGATTCGCGGCCTATTTTGTTTGCTATTTCCTAAAAAGTCTTTCGAGGAGCTCGACGGTGGCCAACTCACCTTCCGCCAAAAAACGTGCAAAACAGGCTGAGAAGCGTCGCAGCCACAACGCCAGCCTGCGTTCCATGGTTCGTACCTACATCAAGAATGTAGTTAAAGCCATCGACGCAAAAGACGCTGAAAAAGCTCAAGCTGCATACGTTCTGGCTGTGCCAGTTATCGACCGTATGGCCGATAAAGGCATCATCCACAAGAACAAGGCTGCTCGTCATAAGAGCCGCCTGAATGGTCACGTCAAGGCACTGAAAGCTGCTGCCTAAGCGACGTAATCATTAAAAAACCGACCTCAGGGTCGGTTTTTTATTGCCTGCGATTTGCTGAAAACAACGCAAAAAAAAGAGGAGCTAACCACAGCTCCTCTTTTTATTTACACCCAAATCAGTGGACTGGCGCCCACGGCAGAATCGGGATCGCTGTCACCGCATTCTGCGGACTACCCTCGATCAGGCGATCACTGTAGACCAGATACACCAGCGTATTGCGCTTCTTGTCGAGGAAACGCACCACCTGCATGGTCTTGAACACCAGCGAAGTGCGCTCCTTGAACACCTCTTCGCCATCCTTCAACTCACCCTTGAAGTTGATAGGCCCTACCTGACGGCAAGCAATGGACGCCTCGGCACGATCCTCGGCCAGCCCCAACCCGCCCTTCACGCCACCCGTCTTGGCGCGCGACAGATAGCACGTCACACCCTCGACCTTCGGATCATCGAAGGCCTCGACCACAATCCGGTCGTTCGGGCCGACAAACTTGAACACCGTCGATACCTGACCGATTTCCTCGGCCGAGGCCAGCAATGGCAACGCCATCAGCAAGCCCAACAATCCTTTTGCCATGCGCATTGCGCTTTCCTCAAACCAGAATCAGGTTGTCACGGTGAACCAGTTCCGGCTCAGCCATGTAACCCAGTAAACCGACAATCGCATCTGACGACTGACCGATGATTTTTTGTGCTTCCAGTGCACTGTAGTTGGCCAGGCCACGGGCGATTTCACGACCGTCCGGCGCCACGCAAACCACCATTTCGCCGCGACGGAAACTGCCCTGCACCAGCTTGACGCCGACCGGCAGCAAACTTTTGTTGCCCTGGGATAACGCAGAGACAGCACCATCGTCCAGCACCAGCGTGCCACGGGTTTGCAGATGCCCGGCCAGCCACTGCTTGCGCGCCGCCAGCATGCCGCGCTCAGGCGACAGCAGCGTACCAATGCGCTCGCCAGCCTTCAGACGATCCAGCACTCGCTCCAGACGCCCACCGACAATAATGGTATGCGCACCGGAACGCGCTGCCAGACGCGCCGCACGCAACTTGGTCTGCATGCCGCCACGACCCAGCGCACCACCAGTACCGCCCGCTACCGCATCCAGAGTCGGATCATCGGCGCGCGCCTCGTAAATCAGCTGCGCATCGGGATTGTTGCGCGGATCAGCATCGAACATGCCGTCGCGATCCGTCAGGATCACCAACAGATCAGCCTCGACCAGGTTGGCCACCAGCGCAGCAAGCGTGTCATTGTCGCCAAAACGGATTTCATCAGTGACCACGGTGTCGTTTTCGTTGATCACCGGGATGACTTTCAGCTCGACCAGCGCACGCAAGGTGCTGCGGGCGTTCAGGTAGCGCTTGCGGTCGGACAGGTCGTCGTGAGTCAGGAGAATCTGCGCGGTGTGCCGGCCGTGCTCGGCAAAGCTCGATTCCCACGCCTGCACCAAGCCCATCTGACCGATTGCAGCAGCGGCCTGGAGCTCGTGCATCGCGCTGGGTCGCGCAGTCCAGCCCAAGCGACTCATGCCGGCCGCCACCGCCCCGGAGGACACCAGCACCAACTCGACGCCAGCCTCATGCAAGGCCACCATCTGCTCGACCCAGACACCCATTGCCGCACGATCGAGCCCTTTGCCATCCGCTGTCAGCAAAGCGCTGCCGATCTTCACGACCCAACGCTGCGCACCCGTCACCTTGCTCCGCATCATCTTCAACCTTAGCTTGAGGGCAGCGCGACCTGGCACTGCCCATGACATTATTCGTGGTTATTCGTGACCAACGATCGATTTCCAGATACTAAAACGCCGCTCGATTGAGCGGCGCTTAAGTTTACTTCAACGAATCAGTCACGCACGTAAATGATTTCCGGACCGTCTTCGTCATCCACATCTTCTTCGTCCCAGTCATCGTCGCCGATGTCGTGGACCGACTTCACGCCGCTGCGACGCAGGGCGCGCTTGTCATCCAGCGCCTGCAGCTGAGCACGGGCTTCGTCTTCGATACGCTGATCGAGATCGGCCAGCTCTTCCTTGTAGGCCGGGTCATTGGCCAGGCGATCGGCACGATCTTCCATGTAACGCATGATGTCGTGACACAGACGCTCGGTACCCAACTTGGAGATCGCCGAGATCACGTAGACCGGACCGGTCCACTCCAGGCGATCAACGATTTCCTTGACGCGAGCATCGTGCTCCTCCTCAAGGATCTGGTCGCATTTGTTCAGCACCAGCCAGCGATCACGCTCAGCCAGCGAAGGACTGAACTTGATCAGCTCGCTGACGATCACCTCGGCAGCATCCGGTGCGCTGGTGTCATCCAGCGGCGCCATGTCCACGAGGTGCAGCAGCAGACGGGTACGCGCCAAGTGCTTGAGGAAGCGGATACCGAGACCGGCGCCGTCGGAAGCACCTTCGATCAGACCCGGAATGTCGGCGATCACGAAGCTTTTCCAGCGATCGACGCTGACCACGCCCAGGTTTGGCACCAGGGTGGTGAACGGGTAATCGGCGACCTTCGGCTTGGCAGCCGACACCGAACGAATAAAGGTACTTTTACCGGCGTTCGGCAGACCCAGCAGACCAACGTCGGCCAGAACTTTCATTTCCAGCTTCAGATCGCGCTGCTCGCCCGGCTTGCCCGGCGTGGTCTGACGCGGCGCACGGTTGGTACTGGATTTGAAACGGGTGTTGCCCAGACCGTGCCAGCCACCCTGAACCACCATCAGTTTCTGACCGGCCTTGGTCAGGTCACCGATGACTTCCTGAGTGGCAGAGTCGATCACGGTGGTGCCGACCGGCACGCGCAGGATCAGATCCTCACCCTTCTTGCCGGTGCAGTCAGTGCTGCCGCCGTTGGAACCACGCTCGGCGTCGAAGTGCCGGGTGTAGCGGTAGTCCACCAGGGTGTTCAGGTTTTCGTCGGCCATCATGAAGATGGAACCGCCGTCACCGCCGTCACCGCCGTTCGGGCCACCGTTTTCAATGAATTTTTCCCGACGGAAACTCATGGCGCCATTGCCGCCGTCGCCAGCTTTTACGCGAATCGATACTTCATCAACAAACTTCATAACCAACGCCTCTCGCCGTACGGACGAGCCGAAAAACAATCAAGACATAAGACTCTTGCAAAAATGAGCGCAGCGACCCCAATCCACGACCTGCATCGCACGCCGGCAGCCCATACAAACAGCTTTGCAAGAGACTCACCCCACAAACGAAAAAGCCCCGTCGCAAGACAGGGCTTCTCCAGCACTCTCGCAGTTAGGCTGCGATTACGCTCACGTAACGACGACCGAAGGCGCCTTTTACTTCGAACTTGATCACGCCTTCGATTTTCGCGAAGAGGGTGTGATCTTTACCCATGCCAACGCCGTAGCCAGCGTGGAATTGGGTGCCGCGCTGACGCACGATGATGTTGCCGGCCTTGATGACCTGGCCGCCATACATCTTCACGCCAAGGCGTTTGGCTTCTGAGTCGCGACCGTTACGGGTACTACCACCAGCTTTTTTGTGTGCCATGAGTCAATTCTCCTAGTGAGGAATTAGGCTGAAATTAAGCCTGAATACCGGTGATTTTGATCTCGGTGTACCACTGGCGGTGGCCCATACGCTTCATGTGGTGCTTACGACGACGGAACTTGATGATGCGAACTTTATCGTGACGACCTTGGGAGATCACTTCAGCCACAACGGTAGCGCCAGCAACAACTGGAGCGCCGATATTCACGTCGTCGCCATTGGCAACCAACAGAACGCGATCAAAAGTTACGGATTCGCCAGTAGCGACTTCCAGTTTTTCGATCTTCAGGTATTCACCTGGTGCAACTTTGTACTGCTTGCCACCAGTAACGATTACTGCATAAGACATGGTATTTCTCCGATAATCCTGCTCACCCAGCTCTTTATAAGAAGAGGTATTGGCTGGCATGGCTGCATTGGGCTGGAGGCCCGATTGCAATTGCGTAAGGCAGGTGCTGCCCAGGAAGTTCAGGGTGCGCGATTGTACGCAAGCTACAAGAGTCATGCAAGTGGCCGTCCATCGCGCCTTGACAGGCCCGGACGTGGGTCCTAGCATGCCGCGCAACCCTTCTGGAGCACCTGTCGCTGATGCAACCCCAAGCTTTCTACCGCGCGGTGGCGGACGATTTTAGCGCCGTCGACGGCATCATCAAGAAGCAGCTGACTTCCCGAGTGCCGCTGGTATCGAAAATCGGCGATTACATCACGTCGGCCGGCGGAAAACGCCTGCGTCCTTTATTGGTGCTGCTGTGTGGCAAGGCCCTGGGTCGCGAAGGCGACGACATGCGCCTGCTGGCCGCCACCATCGAATTCCTGCACACCGCCACCCTGCTGCATGACGACGTGGTCGACATGTCCGGCATGCGCCGTGGCCGTTCGACCGCCAACGCCATGTGGGGCAATGCCCCGAGCGTACTGGTCGGCGACTTCCTGTACTCGCGCTCGTTCGAAATGATGGTCGAACTGGGTTCGATGCCGGTGATGAAGATCCTGTCCCAGGCCACGCGCATCATCGCCGAAGGCGAAGTGCTGCAGCTGTCCAAGGTTCGCGACGCCAGCACCACCGAAGAAACCTATATGGAAGTCATCCGCGGCAAGACCGCGATGCTTTTCGAGGCGTCGACCCACAGCGCCGCGGCACTGGCCGGTGCGACCGCCGAACAGAGCGAAGCCCTGCGCACCTTCGGTGATCATCTGGGTGTGGCGTTCCAACTGGTCGACGACCTTCTCGACTACAAGGGCGACGCCGAAACCCTGGGCAAGAACGTCGGTGACGATCTGGCCGAAGGCAAGCCGACCCTGCCGCTGATTTACACCATGCGCGAAGGCACGCCGGAACAGGCTGCCCTGGTACGCCAGGCGATCCAGAAAGGCGGGATCGAAGACCTTGAAAGCATCCGCATTGCCGTGGAAGCGTCCGGTTCGCTGGAGTACACCGCGCAACTGGCACGAGACTACGTGGCCCGTGCGATCAAGTGCCTCGAAGCACTGCCGGCCAGCGAATACCGCGATGCACTGGTTGAACTGAGCGAGTTCGCGGTCGCCCGCACGCACTGATCAACGCCGCACCATCAAAAAACCGCAGCCTCCATGGAGCCTGCGGTTTTTTGTTGCCTGCCAACAGCGGCTAAAACCCTATACAATGTGCGACTTTTAGCGATCCTCAAACCAAGGAGCCTTAGTGAGCACGTTGCCACCCTGCCCGAAATGCAATTCCGAATACACCTACGAAGACGGCACCCAACTGGTGTGCCCGGAGTGCGCCCACGAGTGGTCTGCCGGTGGTGAAGCCGAAGTGGCGACCGATGATGCCGTGAAGAAAGATTCGGTCGGCAACGTCCTGCAGGACGGCGACACCATCACCGTGATCAAGGACCTGAAGGTCAAGGGCACCTCGCTGGTGGTCAAGGTCGGCACCAAGGTCAAGAACATCCGCCTGTGCGATGGCGATCACGACATCGACTGCAAGATCGACGGCATCGGCCCGATGAAACTCAAATCCGAGTTCGTCAGAAAAGTCTGAGTCTGTTGTATTCCATCCCGCGCCCGCCGTGGGATGGAGCTTCGCCCTCCCCGCTTTCCCCAACAAACCCACACGATAGCCAAACGCCAGCCGTTTTGACCTTACGCAATCTTTACCCGCAAAAAATCACAAACCGCCAATAGGCGCTTGCTATTTGACGAATAAGAATTATTCTCATTGAAACCCTTTCAATGGAGATGAACCATGACTTATTTGATCGACGCCTGGCTGGACCGCCCGCACCCGTACCTCAGGATCCTGCATCGGGAAACCGGCGAAGTCTGCGCGGTACTGGAAGAAGAAGCCCTGCACGAGTTGCAGGATCAAGGGGATCTGGACGTCAGTGGCCTGAGTTCCAGCGAACCGTTGGTGCTCAAGGAGCTGGTGCGCAATCTGTTCCTGTTCTGCTATGCCCGGGCATTGCGCCCGACCAGTGAGCTGCATCACAAGATCGAAGTATGAGAACGGCGGAGAAACCCTGCACAAGTCACGCTTGTGCAGGGTAACGGGATTACAGAACGTCGAGCAGCTCGACGTCGAACACCAGAACGCTGTGCGGCGGGATGCTGCCAACGCCTTGAGCGCCGTAAGCCAGTTCGCTCGGCACGTACAGACGCCATTTGCTGCCGGCATTCATCAGTTGCAGGGCTTCGGTCCAGCCAGCGATCACGCCGCCAACCGGGAATTCTGCAGGCTGACCACGCTCGTAGGAGCTGTCGAACACAGTGCCGTCGATCAGCGTGCCGTGGTAGTGAGTACGCACGGTGTCTTCACGGGATGGCTTGGCGCCTTCGCCCTGGGTCAGCACTTCGAATTGCAGACCGGAAGCCAGAGTGGTGATGCCGTCCTTCTTGGCGTTTTCAGCCAGGAACGCACGACCTTCGCCAGCGGCGGCTTCAGCCTTGGCAGCGGCTTCGGCTTGCATGATCTCGCGGATCACTTTGAAGCTGGCGGACAATTCGTCCTGACCCACACGGCTTGGCTTGCCGGCGAATGCGTCGGTCAGACCGGCCAGGATGGCGTCCAGGCTGACACCCGGTGGCGGGTTGTCGCGCAGCTGGTCACCCAGCTGACGGCCGATACCGTAGCTGACGCGGGTTTCGTCGGTGGACAGATTTACTTCGGACATGACACTGCTCCGCTGTGCGGACGGCCTCAGGACATGCCGTGCGTGCACAGCGCGTCCCGGCGCGCCCGGAACCAAAAGGGCGAGCAGACTAGCACAGATGTTCCGGCATTGATCAGGCCCCAAGGCCTACAGTGCGGATCGCCAGGCCAGCGGCACCTTCAGGCTTTCTTCGCCACTGGCGCCAAGACCGCACATTTCATCGTGCACCGAGGTGTGCACCAGGTTGAACGGCAGCACCGGAAAGTTATGCAGCATATCCCGGGCATGCTCGACCGAACGCAGCTTCAGCATATTCCCCTGCGGATCGCTCAGCGGATATGCCGCGCCATGCATCCGGGCCTCCAGCAGATAGATCCCTCCTTCCATGGAGATCAGGTTCAGTTCGTCGACCTTTCTGGCGACGGCAAACGCATTCAACTCTTGCAGGTTCATGAACGCACCTCACGCGGTGGCGAGCCTTGAGACCTACAGGGATATGCCTCAGCCGATCAAAGTACAAGCCACAAACGACACCGCCCGTCTGTTTCGCAACAGACGGGCGGTTATGTTACAGCCTTTGACAACTCATCAGTGCTTGGTGAGCTTGTCCAGATACCCCATGGCAAACGCCGAGATCACGAAGGTCATGTGAATGATCACGTACCACATCAGATGCTCGGGATCGACGTTCTTGGCATCCATGAAGATCCGCAGCAGGTGGATCGAGGAGATCGCCACGATCGACGCCGCCACTTTCATCTTCAACGAGGAAGAGTCCATGGTGCCCAGCCAGCTGAGCTTCTCTTTGCCTTCGTCGATGTTCAGTTCGGACACGAAGTTCTCGTAGCCGGAAATCATCACCATCACCAGCAAACCGCCCACCAGCGCCATGTCGATCAGCGACAGCAGCACCAGAATCAGCTCGGACTCGGCCATGGAGAACACGTTGGGAATGACATGAAACACTTCCTGGAAGAATTTCAATGCCAGCGCCAGCAGCCCGAGGGACAGCCCGATGTAGATCGGCGCCAGCAGCCAGCGCGTGGCGTACATTGCATTTTCGATAAAGCGTTCCATTGACTCTCACACAAGGGGGGTTGTAATCGGCGGCGAGTATACCAGCCCCCCATGACAGCCAGAAACCGCCCGGAAATCCGCTACCTGCGTGTGTGTGTCAAAGTTTTTCTGCTAGTGTCCAAACCATTGACAGCCCAGCGACAGTGGACAGGACGACTGGAAATGGATGTGCGATTGCCGTTAACGACTGCCGGAATCTGCCTCGCCTTTATGATCGGCGGCTGCTCGCCCGGCGAGGAAAAACACCCGCTCAGCCTCGAACAGAAGACTGCACAGTTCGAACAGTCGCTGGACGCGATCACCGACCCGAAACTCAAGGATGCCGTGACCGAACTCGGCGGCTCATTGCTACTGCTGGAGCGCGCGCAGCAACGACTCGACAACAAACCGCCCAGAACCGAATACGGCGAAGACGCCCTCGGCGTGCTCAAGCACTACCCGACGCCTCAGGCCCTGGTCGACACCTTCATCAACGGCCTGTTCGTGCTGCACAAGGACGCCAGCTCCGACTACCTCACTGACCTGCAGCCGGTGTTCCCCTTCAACCTCAACATTCCCGGCGGGTTCCTGTTCCCCCATGGCGTGGAATGGCAGTCGGTGACCCTGAGCAACAAACGGGTGATTGCCTACCAGCCGGAATGGTCGGAAACCGATCCGGGCATCCAGTTGAGCCCGTCCAGTTCCAACGTCACCAATCCCGACGACCTGACCGTGACCTACCCGTTCATCGAGGGCCTGGATGTCGACAAGAAAACCCGGCCGCGCCCCGTGAGCCTGCAAGGTCAGGTGGAAGTCATCGCCCCGAAACGCCTGTACAGCTTCAATCTGGGCAAAAAGGACATCGGTCAGACCCGAACCGACGCCAACCTCAGCGTGACCCTGCTGAAGCTGGAAAAGAACTACGCCGAAGTCGAGTTCAGCAACAGCCTGCCGCTCGCCCCGGAAGTCGCCAACACCCCGCTCAATCCGCTGATCGTCCAGGCTCGCGACACGACTGGCCAATATCTGGTACGTGCCGGCGCCATCAACGAAAGCCCGGAGCAAGTCGGTTTCTATCAAAAACAGCTGGCGCACCTGCAACAGCAAAAAGCCTGGAGCGATGAACTGGAGCAACAGCTGAACGACGATCAGCACGCCTTCGAACAACAGCACCCGCGCCGCTACAACAAGGTGTACTTCAACGGCCCGATCGACACCCTGGAAGTCAGCGTGCTGGACTTTTCCGAAGCGACCGTCACCCGCAAGCCTCTGGACCTGCCGGTCCGCGAATTCGACTCGCACACCACGGCGAAAACCGTGCAACCGCTGGATCTGGCGATCACCGTCTACGACGACCAGGCGCCCAACTGGCTCAAAGGTGCGGCACTGACCGAGGACGAGCTGAAAAAAAGCATCCATATCCGCCAGTCAGTGGAAGAGCCCAGCGCCGCACGCATCGAGTTCGATCACCGCAAAACCTTCAATGACGAACTGCTGGGTGACGACCTCAGCCCCGGCGACAGCCCGGTGACGTTTTTCACCGAAAAGAGCAGCGGCAAACTGAACGAACCGATCGAACTGCCGCCCGAGGCGTATCAGGTGGACCCGTTGCAGGCGACCATCACCTACGATTTGAACCTGTTCCCGGAAACCCCGGCGATTGCCGTCGGCTCGATGCCGCTGTTTCTGGCCACGGTGGCGAAGCAGTCCTTTGAGGCCAAGGCATTGCCCAAGGGCCTGGAAGTCAGGAACAACGAACTGCTGGTGGACCTGAAACTGTTCCCGGCCAATGAATGGCGATTCTTCGTCAAGGACGACAGTGGCAACTACCTGAAACAGATTCTTTCAGTCAGCCACGACGCGAGCGCAGAAGGCCCGGCGCTGTTCGGCGTGCACTATTTCTATGGCCGTCCGACGCACGTGGAAACCTACCAGCGAACCGACCTCGCCACCGTGCAATACGGCTTTGAGGTCAAACTCGACAAGGCCCACACACAAGGTGCTGCGCCATGACCGGTGCTAGTGGTCAAAAACGCCGATATTGCGTCCACGTCCACCGTTGATCTGCCGTAGCTGGGCTTGCAGGTGCAAGGACCAGATCTGCGGATCATTGGCCAGCTCGTAGCCGTGCATCGTCAGGCTTTCGACGATGGTATCGAGGATCGATTCGGCGGCGATCGGCCCATGAAACGGGCCCTGGGCCTTGATGGCGGAAGGTTGTTCACCGGCCATGCCGGCGGCGAAGAGCAATGTCCACATGCCGTTATCGCCGGCCAACGGCTTGATGGCACATTCGATACGGGTCACAAGACCCAGGCACTGACGGGTGAGGCAGAGGTTGCGCGACATGGCGGCGACCCTCGGTAAAGCCGGTGTTCAGCCCTTGCTGAAGAGCTGTTTCGATCCCGTGATACTGTCGATGTCCTTGAGCAGAGAATAGAAGAAAAGTCCGCCGCGCAAGCCGCACAGAACCAGAAGGCGCCGAATGGTCATTGTGTGAATATTGACGCCAGAGTGATGGCACTTTTGCCGACGTTCGCGACAAAACAAAATGGGAGCACAGGCTCCCATTTTGTTGACTGCAGGCTGGCTTACGCCGGTTTGGCCTCGGCCAGTGCCTCCTGCGCCAGTTCCTTCTCGGCTTCTTTCAGGTCTTCTTCGCTGATCATCTCGGCAATCACCCGCAAACGCTCCACCACCCGCGCGTTGACGCTGCCTTCGGGGAATTCACCCTCCTCGTTCGGCTCACCGGCAGGTTCGCCCACCAGAAGACTCAGCGCTTCATCCGCCTGACGCACCGCGTAAACGTGGAACTGCCCGGCACGCACCGCCGCCAGTACCTTCTCATCGAGCATCAAGGTGGCGACGTTGGCCTGCGGAATGATCGCGCCCTGCTCGCCCGTCAGCCCGCGTGCTTCGCAGAGGCGGAAGAAGCCTTCGATCTTCTCGTTGACCCCGCCCACCGCCTGCACTTCGCCGAACTGGTTGATCGAACCGGTAATCGCGAAACATTGCTTGAGCGGAGTTTTCGACAACGCCGAAATCAGCGTGCACGCCTCACCCAGCGATGCACTGTCGCCATCGACGTAACCGTAGGACTGCTCCAGCGCGATGCTCGCGGAAATCGCCAGCGGGAATTCCTGGGCGTAACGGCTGCCCAGATACCCGGTGAGAATCATCACACCCTTGGAGTGAATCGGCTGGCCAAGGTTGACCTCACGCTCGATGTCGACAATGCCGCTGCCGCCCGGGTACACCGTGGCGGAAATTCGCGCCGGGACACCGAACGCCGAGTCGCCGACTTCCAGCACGGTCAGGCCGTTGCACTTGCCAACGGCCGCGCCGTCAGTGTCGATCAGGATGATCCCCGCCAGCATGTCGTCGAGAATCCGCGCCGACACACGGCCGGTGCGAGTGGCCTTGGCTTTCAGTGCGCGCTCGATATGGCCGGCGTCGGTCATTTCATCGTTGGCCAGGTGACGAATGAAATCCGCCTCGCTGACCAACTGGAACAGATCGCCGATCCGCGCCGACAAACGCCCCTGGTGCTCCGCCAGACGTGCGCTGTAAGTCGCCAGACGTGCCACCGCGTCGGCGGTCAGCGGCGCCATGCCTTCTTCAGAAGTACGGGTTTTCAGCAACTGGGCGAACTGCTCCAGGCTTTCGTCGACCATCGGGATGTCTTCGTCGAAATCCACCAGGACGCGAAACATCTCCTGGAAGTCCGGATCGAGATCCTGCAACGTGTAGTACAGCGACCGCGCACCAATGATGATGACTTTGACATTCAACGGAATGAACTGCGGGTTGAGCGTCACGGTAGCGAAACGGCCCATCTCGCCCAGTGGCGATTCCATTTTCAGTTTGCGCGATTGAAGGGCGCGCTTGAGCGCATCCCACACGAACGGCTCGCCGAGCATTTTTTCCGCTTCAAGGATCAGGAACCCACCGTTGGCGCGGTGCAGCGCACCCGGACGCAACTGGCGATAGGTGGTGTAAAGCGCGCCCTGATCAGTGGTGTATTCGATACGACCGAACAGGTTTTCATACGTCGGATGCGGCTCGAACACCACCGGCGCACCGCCGCTGCTCGGATGCCCGACCACCAGGCTCGGCGCGTATTGTTCTTCCAGCAACTTGCGCGCGACCGCATCGGTCTTGCTGTCGTCCACCAGTTGCTCGACCACGGTTTTCAGCAGGTAAACCTGCACGGCTTGCAGGTAACCGCAGACCGCCGCATTTTCCGCGTACTTTTCCGACAGCGGCGAAAGCAATGGTTGCAGGGCCAACGTGATGGTTTCTTCGTTGAGCTGGCGCAGCTGGTTGCTCGACTCGCGCTTCCATTGCGGCAGGCTGGCGAGCTCTTCGTTCAGGCGTTCTTCGAGGCCGGAAATATCTTCGTGGAAACGCTCGCGCTCGGCTTCCGGCAGTTGGGCGAATTCGGCCTCGTCCAGCGCCTTGCCTTCGAGCATCGGCGTGAACGCGATGTTGCTGCTGTCGCGGTACAGGGCGACGTCTTTTTCCAGGGCCAGACGCTCGATGATGTCCAGCGCCTTGTCGTAGCGCTGGTTGAAGGCGCGGTCGATGGCGCTTTTCTTCTGCTGGTAGGACGGGTGTTCGAACACGGCGGGAAAAGTCGACAACAGGTTGTCGATCAAGCCGTTGATGTCACCGGTGAACTCACCGGCGGTGCCCGACGGCAACTCCAGGGCGCGAGGCTCGCGCGGCTCATCGAAATTGTTGACGTAGACCCAGTCCGCCGGGGTCTGCAGGCGTTTGCCTTCGGCCTTCAGGTAGCGTTTGACGAACGAGAAACGGCCGGTGCCGGGCTCGCCCATGACGAATACGTTGTAACCGGGGCGTGGCATGGCCACACCGAACTGCAAGGCTTCGACCGCACGTTCCTGGCCAAGCACACCGCGAAAGGGCTCCAGATCATTGGTGGTAGTGAAGCTGAACTGTTCAGCGGAAAACGGACGGGTCAGCGCTTCGGGCGCTAGACGCAAGCTGGCAGCAACAGGATCAGGCATCGGGCTTCCTTAACAATCAGGCGGGGCAGATAGCGGCATTCTGGCGCTGCCCGTGCCCCACTGGCAAGGCGCGCCACACGACAAAGCATAGACAAACGGCCCACCCTGCCGCAGCCCTCGTGAAACCGGGGTTATCACCGAATCTTTCGTAAAAAATCACGGAACCCCGGGAACGTGCCTAAACTCCAAACTGCGCGGCTGGAACTAATACCGGCCCACTGGCTTCGTTTTGATCTGTTTCGTACAGAGCTTGGGGGGCCAGAACCCTGTCCATTGGTATGCACACAAAGAGAACAAAGCTATGAAACGGATTCTTCTCGGTACTCTCTTCACCGTTGTATCACTCAACGCCATGGCTCAGGCGCCAGGCGGTCCGGATTGCGGTTGGGGCAACATGCTGTTCGAAGGTCAGCGTGGCACCCCGGCTCACTTCCTCGCTTCCACCACCAACGGCACCTCCGGCAACGCGACGTTCGGCATGACGTCCGGCACCAACGGTTGCTCCACCAACGCCTCGCTGACCTATGGCGGCAAATCCTGGTTTGCCATGAATGGCATGATGAACGAGCTGTCCGAAGACATGGCGAAAGGCAACGGCGAAGCGCTGACGACCTATGCCGTGGTACTGGGCGTGGCGCCGGAAGACCGTGCGCACTTCGCCGCCGTCACTCACGAGCACTTCCAGCAGATCTTCAGCAAGGCTGACGTGACCGCCGAAGACGTGCATACCAATACCCTGGCCGTGCTGAAAGCAGACCCTCGTCTGGCCAAGTACGCGACTCAGGCATAAGCTCGACCCCACCCGCTTCTTTCGGGAAGCGGGTTTTGTTTTTTCGGCCCGCCCTTCTTGGGTCTTTGTTTCTTTCGACTTAAGTTGCCATTTATGCTCAAACGCCTTGCCTGGCTGGCGCTGTGTGTCTGCGCCCCGCTGTCCGCCGCGCCCCACATCGACCCTCAACGTTTGCAGCAACTGGCCAACAATCGCTTCTGGATTTCCCTCGGCCACTACGAAACCGCGAAGCTCGGCGGCTGGCGCAGCTACGTCAGCGACAAGAAGTTCTTCCTCGCCCCCGACGGCAACGAACATCCCGACCATGAACTGGCCGCCACCGTGCAAGCGCTTTACGCCCCCGCCAGTCTCGGTGAGCAACACGCCCAGTGCGTTTACCCGGCGCGCACCCGCTGGCTGAAAGATCAACTGAACCTGACCGACTTACCGGCGCCGGACTGCGCCGAATTCAAGAAATGGTTCAAGGACGTCTCGCCCCACAGCGCGGTGATGATTTTCCCGGCGGCCTACCTCAACAGCCCGTCGTCGATGTTCGGCCACACCCTGCTGCGCATCGACCAGGCTGATGTGCAGAGCGACAAGACTTCGCTGCTCAGCTACGCGATCAACTTCGGCGCCTACATCGAAGGTTCGGACAACAGCATCCTGTATGCCTGGAAAGGCCTGATGGGCGGCTATCCCGGGCTGTTCGCCCTGGTGCCGTATCAGGAAAAACTCTCGGAATACCGCAGCCTGGAAAACCGCGATTTGTGGGAATACCGGCTCAATCTGACGCAAGCAGAAACCGCACGGATGGTCGAGCATGTGTGGGAGCTGAAGCAGATTCAGTTCGACTACTTCTTCTTCGATGAAAACTGCTCCTATCGTCTGCTCGAACTGTTGCAGGTGGCGCGCCCGAGTCTGCGCCTGACCGAACAATTCCCGCTGACCGCGATCCCCACCGACACGGTCAAAGCGGTGAAAGAAGCCGGGCTGGTGGAGCACATCGAATACCGCCCGTCCCGCGAGCGCGAACTGCTCAGCCGCGCCGCGCCATTGACCGGCGAGGAACAGGACTGGGTGCTGAAAGTCAGTGCCGACCAGCAACAATTGCAGGATCCGGCCTTCAAGGCCCTGCCCCGCGACCGGCAAGCGTTGATCATCGACGCGGCGTATCGCCTGGAACGCTACCGCGCCAATGGCCAGGAACGGGATCCACAGCGAGCACAGCGCAGTTTCGAATTGCTGCGAGCGATCAACAAAAACCCGGCGCCGGAGTTGCAAATCCCGCAGCCGGGTCTGCCCGAGGACGGCCACGAATCCCGCACCTGGCAGGCCGGTCTCGGCACCCGCGGTGACCGCGCGTTCGGCGAGTACGGCTTGCGCATGGCCTATCACGACCTCAACGACAACGCCGAGAGCTTCCCCCTCGGCGCGCAGATCGAAATCCTGCAAATGAAACTGCGCCAGTACGAAGGCAATCACTGGCAATTCCAGCAACTGGACCTGGCGACCATCCGCTCCCTGACGCCGCGCAATGCGCTGCTGCAGCCGCTGTCGTGGCAAGTCACAGGCGGCCTGGAGCGAGTGCCGGGCAAGCATGACGACGAAACCTTGGTCAGCCATGTGAACGGTGGTGGTGGCGGCACCTGGCAACTGGGTGATGATGTGCTGGGGTTTGCTCTCGGCACCGTGCGCGTTGAACACAACAATGATTTCGCCGAGTTCGTTTCCCCCGCCGGCGGTTTCAATACCGGCGTTCTGTGGAAAAACCCGTTGGGCAATCTCAGTGTGGAGGCCAAGGGCGATTACTTCTTCAATGGCGAAGTGCGCCGCAGCCTGAGCCTGAACCAGCAGTGGGAGTTATCCCGCAACCTCGGCCTGCGCCTCAGCGCCCAGCGTGAGTTCAGCCATCTGGCAACGCCGGAGACCGAAGTGATGCTCGAGGTGAAGTGGTATCACTACTAATGTTTTGATCTTCCTTTCACACCCCGTCGACGAATCCGCTTCTAGACTTTCCCTGTAAGCCGGATAACGGCGCAGGAGAGTGTGATGTGGCGGTGTGCGTTTTTTGCGGGCGTGTTGCTGTTGCTGGGTGGCTGTCAGAGCACCCACGAAGATCTGATTGCCAAGGGTTATCCGCCGGCGTTCGCCGACGGTTTCGATGACGGTTGCATCAGCGGTCGCCAGGCGGCCGGTTCGATCAGTGGCGAGTTTCGCAAGAACGTGCCGCGCTATCTCAAGGACCAGCAATACGCCGAGGGTTGGAACGACGGTTTCCGCCAATGCCAGGCGATGCTGGAAAACAAGGATCGCGAAGAGTATCGCAACGAACATTGGGATGAGCGCGAACGGGCCTGGCAGCAACAGAAGGATCAGGGTGCCGCGCGGGCGTATCGATCGCAGTAGGTCGTTTCCAGACATCCAGCGAAACCTTTTGCCTGCGACCATGGCCCAACGGTTGTCACAGGAGGTCACCATGAGCCGTGCTTTCGTCAACGAAGACAATGCCGCCGCGCAGGCCGATCAGCCAGTTGAACGGCAGGTCAGTAGCCAGCCCAACTACGTCACCCCGCAAGGGCTCGCCCAGTTGCAGGCGAAAGTCGCCGAGCTGCAAACCATGCACACCGAAGAGTCTGCCAAGGGCGAACAGGCCGACAAGCAACGGCTGGCCGATCTCGAACGGGATTTGCGTTATTTCAATCAGCGGGCCGGCAGCGCTCAGGTAGCACCTGCCCCGACTTCCAACGAAAAGGTGCAGATCGGCAGTTGGGTGACCTACGCCGACGAGCACAGCACCGAACGACGTGTACAACTGGTCGGCGAAGATCAGGCCGATGCGGCCAACGGTCTGATCAACTGGGCCTCACCGCTGGGCCGCGCGCTGCTCGGTGCACGGCTCAACGACGAAGTGCTGTGGCAGCGCCCAGCCGGCGATCAGCTGATCGAAGTGATCCGCATCGATCTGCCTTAAACCACGCCTTGCGCCAGCATCGCGTCGGCGACTTTGACGAAGCCGGCGATGTTCGCGCCTTTGACGTAGTTGATTCGGCCGTTTTCCTCACCGTAATGCACACAGGCGTGGTGGATCGACTGCATGATCCCGTGCAGCTTGCTGTCCACCTCGCCGCCCGTCCACAGCAGGCGCATGGCGTTCTGCGACATCTCCAGACCGCTGACCGCCACGCCGCCGGCATTCGAGGCCTTGCCCGGCGCGAACAGAATGCCCGCCTCGATAAAGATATCCACAGCCTCGAGGGTGGTCGGCATGTTCGCGCCTTCGGCCACGCAGGTGCAGCCGTTGCGCAGCAAGGTGCGGGCGGATTCCGCGTCGAGTTCGTTCTGGGTGGCGCATGGCAGCGCGATATCGCACGGCAACGCCCATGGCAGTTGGCCGGCGCGGAACTCCAGGCCAAACGCCGTCGCCAATTCGCTGATCCGTCCGCGTTTGACATTTTTCAGTTCCAGCAGCGCCAGCCACTGTTCTTCGCTAAGGCCTGCCTCGCAATACAGCGTGCCTTCGGAGTCGGACAGGGAAATCACCTTGCCGCCCAAATCCATCACTTTGCGGGCCGCGTATTGCGCAACATTACCGGAGCCAGAGATCGCCACGCGCTTGCCTTCGACAGTCTGCTCGCGACGCTTGAGCATTTCCTCGGCGAAATACACGCAACCGAAGCCGGTGGCTTCCGGGCGGATCAGGCTGCCGCCGTAAGTCATACCCTTGCCGGTCAGCACGCTGGTGAACTGGTTGCTCAGGCGCTTGTACTGGCCGAACAGAAAACCGATCTCCCGTGCGCCGACACCGATATCACCCGCAGGCACGTCCACGTCGGCACCGATGTGGCGGTACAACTCGCTCATGAACGCCTGGCAGAAACGCATGACTTCGGCATCGCTCTTGCCCTTCGGATCGAAGTCCGAACCGCCCTTGCCGCCGCCCATGGGCAGCGAGGTCAGGGAGTTCTTGAAGGTCTGTTCGAAGGCGAGGAATTTCAGCACGCCCATATTCACCGAAGGATGGAAGCGCAAACCGCCCTTGTATGGGCCGATGGCGCTGTTCATCTGGATGCGGAAGCCGCGATTGACCTGCACCTTTCCCTGATCGTCGACCCACGATACGCGGAACACCACCGCCCGCTCCGGTTCGCAGATGCGCTCCAGAATCCCCGAGGTCAGATAGTGCGGATTGGCTTCGAGAAACGGCCACAGGCTGCGCAGGACTTCTTCAACGGCCTGGTGGAATTCGGGTTGATCCGGATCGCGTTTTTTCAGACGGGCGAGGAAGGATTCGACGGATTCGATCATGGGAAAAGTCTCGGCAAATTTGTTGTCGTTGGAAGAGATTGAGCCGGACTGTAACAAACGATCTGTACACAGCAACAGACAAAAATGTCGCATTTATGAAAACAAATAGTACACACGCTATAAATAACGATGGATTGCAGGCAAAAAAAAGCGGAGCCCGAAGGCTCCACTCTTTCATGCAACCAACCTGTAATCAGGCCAGTTTCTTGTGGCGTACCCGGTGTGGCTGGGCCGCTGCTTCGCCGAGGCGTTTTTTGCGATCGGCTTCATACTCGGTGTAGTTACCTTCGAAGAACACCGCTTGCGAGTCGTCTTCGTACGCCAGGATGTGCGTCGCGACGCGGTCAAGGAACCACCGATCGTGAGAGATCACAATGGCGGCGCCCGGGAAGTCCAGCAGGGCTTCTTCCAGGGAACGCAGGGTTTCAACGTCGAGGTCGTTGGACGGTTCGTCGAGCAGCAGGACGTTGCCACCCTCCTTCAGGGTCAGCGCCAGGTGCAGACGACCGCGCTCACCACCGGACAGGTCCTTGACGAACTTCTGCTGATCGCCGCCCTTGAAGTTGAAGCGACCGACGTAGGTACGCGACGGGATCTCGTAGTTGCCGATGCGGATCTGGTCGGAACCGTCGGAGATCTGCTGGAACACGGTCTTGCTGCCGTCCAGGTCTTCGCGGCTCTGGTCCACACAGGCCAGTTGCACGGTTTCGCCGATCTCGATGCTGCCGGAGTCCGGAGTTTCCTTGCCCATCAGCATGCGGAACAGGGTCGACTTACCGGCACCGTTACCGCCGATCACGCCGACGATGGCGCCTTTCGGCATCGAGAACGACAGGTTGTCGATCAGTACGCGATCGCCGTAGCCCTTGGTGACGTTCTTGAATTCGATGACCTTGTCGCCCAGGCGCGGACCGGCCGGGATGTAGATCTCGTTGGTTTCCGAACGCTTCTGGAATTCCTGCGATTGCATTTCTTCGAAGCGCTGCAGACGAGCCTTGGATTTCGACTGGCGGGCCTTGGCGCCTTTGCGCACCCACTCCAGTTCTTCCTTCATGGCTTTTTCGTGAGCCGATTGCTGCTTGGATTCCTGGGCCAGACGATCGGACTTGGCTTCCAGCCAACCCGAATAGTTGCCCTCGTAAGGAATGCCCGCGCCGCGGTCGAGTTCCAGAATCCAGCCGGCAACGTTGTCCAGGAAGTAACGGTCGTGCGTGATCGCTACCACAGTGCCCGGGAAGTCGTGCAGGAAGTGTTCGAGCCACGCAACGGAGTCGGCGTCCAGGTGGTTGGTCGGTTCGTCGAGCAGCAGCATGTCCGGGGCGGACAGCAGCAGGCGGCAAAGAGCCACACGACGTTTTTCACCACCGGACAGGTGTTCCACTTTCGCGTCCCAGGCCGGCAGACGCAGCGCATCGGCGGCGACTTCCAGTTGACGCTCCAGGTTGTGACCGTCGCTGGCCTGCAGGATCGCTTCGAGCTTGGCCTGTTCGGCGGCCAGCTTGTCGAAGTCGGCATCCGGGTCGGCGTAAGCCGCGTAGACCTCGTCCAGGCGCGCCTGGGCGTCCTTGATCACGCTGACTGCTTCCTCGACCACTTCACGCACGGTCTTGGTCGGATCAAGTTGCGGTTCTTGCGGCAGGTAACCGATGTTCAGTTCCGGCATCGGGCGTGCTTCGCCTTCGAATTCGGTGTCGACGCCGGCCATGATTTTCAGCAGCGTGGACTTACCCGAACCGTTGAGGCCGAGGACGCCGATCTTGGCGCCAGGGAAGAAAGACAGCGAAATGTTTTTCAGGATTTCCCGCTTCGGCGGAACAACTTTGCCCAGCCGATGCATGGTGAAGACGTATTGAGCCATGGAGAACCTTGGGTCAGTGACTGATGAATGATTGGGACACAGGCAATGCCCGGCCAGACCGTGCGCGTCGTTCACTGGAAGATATCAATGCGTGCGCGCGGAAAGTCTAGGAGCTGGAACGCTCCCGCGTAACCGGCAAAGCTACCTGAATGACGGAAGGCAGTCCAGCCGAGCGGGGCTGGCACTTCGCCACAACTCAAGGCATGCTAGCCGCCCTTTGGGCGTCCGGCTTATAGTGCACGTCGCGCCAGTCCAGCCAAACCGCAGGATTACAGCTTGTCCAATGTCACTCCGCCAGCTTCTGTGAGCAGCACCCAACCGGCGCCCGGCTCGTCCCTGCGCGGGACATTGAAAGGCGCGCTGGCGACTTTGGTGCTGTTGTTGCTGGCGTTGCTGTTCTGGCAACTGCTCGACCAGCTGCGTGAAACCCAGAAAAACCAGCGCCAGTACACCATCGATTACACCGCCGATCTCGCCTCGCAAGTCAGCCTCAACATGTCGCTGAACGCGCAGATCGCCCTCAATCTGCTACCGATCGTCGAACAGCCGCAGTCCACCGACGAACAGCAGGCGTTGCTGCGCAAGTTGCAGCAATCGCTGCCGGACCTGCGCAGCCTGGCGCTGCTCAGCCCCTCCGGGAAAATCATCAGCGACAGCGCCACGGACAGCCAGGACGCCGATTACCTCAGCGATCTGGTGCGTCGCAGTCGTGCCCAGGCTCATTATTTCAGTAACGCCGACGACGGCTCGGTGGTGCATCTGCTGCTGCATCAGTCCAGTGGCAGCACTCGCGGCTACTGGGCGCTGCGCCTGACCCCGACGTTCTTTGCCTCGCTGACCAAGCAGGGCGACAGCGGCATCCGCCCGCTGTGGCTGGTGGAAAACCGCATCAACCATCAGATCATCAGCCGCGATGACGGTGTGCCCTCCACCAAGGCCAGCACCCTGACGCCTGAGGATCTGGCCAACAGCGTGCTGACCGTGCCCCTGAGCAGCAGCGACTGGCAACTGCGCGGCCTGTTCGATCGGCAACATGTGCTGGAAGAGTTGCTGCCAGCGTTCATTGGTAAATGTCTGCTGGGGCTGGCGTTCTCGCTGTTGCCGTTCATCGCCTTGCTCAACATGCGCCGCCGTCAGCGCCAGGTGCATGAAGGTCGCCGTCGGTACCAGGACATTTTCGAAGGCACCGGCGTGGCGTTGTGCGTGCTGGATCTTTCGGGGCTCAAGCAGGTTTTCGAAAAAGCCCAGATCCAGACCAGCGACCAACTCAAGGCCTGGCTCGACCAGCCGCAGCAGCGCCAGCAATTGCTCCAGGAACTGCGGGTCACCGAGGTCAACCAGGTGGCGCTGCAACTGCTCAACGTCAATTCCTGCGACCACGCCTGGCAATTGCTGATCGACGGTCACCCGCACAGCCAGTGCGCCATCGGCAATCAAGTGCTCGACGCCGTGCTGCAGCAGCAAAAGCAGCTGGAACTGGAAATCAAACTGCCGGACATCAACGGTCGCGACCAGCACCTGTGGCTGGTGCTGCGCCTGCCGCAGGAGCAGCACGACTACAAGGCTGTGATCCTGAGCATCAACGACATCACCAGCCGCAAGCTGATCGAGCTGTCGTTGCTGGAACGCGAAGGCTTCTGGTCGGACGTGGTGCGCACCGTGCCGGATCACCTGTACGTGCAGGATGTGATCAGCCAGCGGATGATTTTCAGCAACCACCACCTCGGCCAGACCCTCGGTTACAACCGTACCGAGCTGCATCAGATGGGCGAATACTTCTGGGAAATCCTCCTGCACCCGGAAGACGCCGACTATTACCACCGCTCGCGGCAGATGCAGCGTCACGCCGGTTACAGCCAGTTGCTGCAATGCCAGTTGCGCTTCCGTCACCGTGACGGCAAATGGCGGCGTTTCGACATTCGCGAGCAGGCGCTGGCCAGGGACAAGCACGATCAGGTCACGCGGATAATCGGCGTGGCCAAGGACATCACCGAGCAGATCGAAGCCAGCGAATCCCTGCGCGACAGCGAACAGCGCTACAGGATGCTCGCCGAAAGCATCAGCGACGTGATCTTTTCCACCGACAGCAAGCTGTCGCTCAACTACGTCAGCCCTTCGGTGCAAGCCGTGCTCGGCTATGACGCCGAATGGATTTTCCAGAACGGCTGGCAGTCGACCATCGCCAACCCGCAGCAACTGAGTGGCATTTATCACCTGATGGACCGGGTCAGCAAAGCGCTGGACAAGCCCGAACAACTGGCAGTCCTGCGCAGCCAGGTGCAGACCCAGATGTTCCTGTTCGACTGCCTGCGCGCCGATGGCCGCAAGATCCCGATCGAACTGCGCCTGGTGCTGGTGTGGGACGAACATGGCGCCTTCGAAGGCGTGCTCGGGGTCGGTCGCGACATCAGCCAGCAGCGCCGCGCCGAGAAAGACCTGCGCATGGCGGCCACGGTATTCGAGCATTCGACCTCGGCGATCCTGATCACCGACCCGGCCGGTTACATCGTCCAGGCCAACGAAGCGTTCAGTCGTGTCAGCGGCTATGCGGTGAGCGAAGTGCTCGACCAGTTGCCGAACATGCTTACCGTCGACGAGCAGCAGGACGCGCACCTGCGCTATGTGCTCAAACAATTGCATCAGCACAGCACCTGGGAAGGTGAAGTCTGGCTCAAGCGCCGTAACGGCGAGCATTACCCGGCGTGGGTCGGCATCACTGCGGTGCTCGACGATGAAGGCGACCTTGCCAGTTACGTGTGCTTCTTCAGCGACATCAGTGAGCGCAAGGCCAGTGAACAGCGGATTCACCGCCTCGCCTACTACGACGCCCTGACCCACTTGCCGAACCGCACGCTGTTCCAGGATCGCCTGCACACCGCGCTGCAATCGGCCGACCGGCAGAAGTCGTGGGTGGTGCTGATGTTCCTCGATCTCGACCGCTTCAAACCGATCAACGACTCCCTCGGCCACGCCGCCGGCGACCGCATGCTCAAGGACATGGCCACCCGGCTGCTGGCCTGCGTCGACGATGACGACACCGTGGCGCGGATGGGCGGCGACGAATTCACTTTGCTGCTGCAACACCGCTCCAGCCGCGAGATGGCGCTGAACCGTGCGATCCATGTAGCCGAGCAGATTCTTGGCAGTCTGGTGCGGCCGTTCGTGCTGGAGGGTCGCGAGTTCTTCGTCACCGCCAGTATCGGCATCGCCCTGAGCCCGCAGGACGGCAACGAACTCAGTCAACTGATGAAGAACGCCGACACGGCGATGTATCACGCCAAGGAGCGCGGCAAGAACAACTTCCAGTTCTATCAGGCCGACATGAACGCCAGTGCCCTGGAACGCCTGGAGCTGGAAAGCGACCTGCGCCACGCCCTCGAGCAGAACGAATTCGTGCTGTATTACCAGCCGCAGTTCAGCGGCGACGGCAAACGCCTGACCGGCGCCGAAGCCCTGCTGCGCTGGCGTCATCCGCGTCGCGGGCTGGTGCCGCCGGGGGACTTCATTCCGGTGCTCGAAGAACTCGGGCTGGTGGTGGACGTCGGCGACTGGGTGATCAGCGAGGCCTGCCGTCAGCTCAAGACCTGGCACCAGAGTCGCGTGCGCGTGCCGAAGGTCTCGGTGAACATTTCCGCCCGACAGTTCTCCGACGGCCAGCTCGGCACGCGGATCGCCACCATCCTCAAGGAAACAGGCCTGCCGCCGGCGTGCCTGGAGCTGGAGCTGACCGAAAGTATCCTGATGCGCGAAGTCAGCGAGGCGATGCAGATCCTTGCCGGCCTGAAGAACCTCGGCCTGAGCATCGCGGTCGACGACTTCGGCACCGGTTACTCATCGCTGAACTACCTCAAGCAATTCCCGATCGACGTGCTGAAGATCGACCGCACCTTCGTCGACGGCCTGCCGTCCGGCGAACAGGACGCGCAGATTGCCCGGGCGATCATCGCCATGGCCCACAGCCTCAATCTGGCGGTAATCGCCGAGGGCGTGGAAACCCATGAGCAACTGGACTTCCTGCGTGAACATGGTTGCGACGAGGTTCAGGGTTATCTGTTCGGGCGGCCGATGCCGGCCACACGGTTCGAGGCGCAGTTCAGCAACGATGCGCTGTTCATGTTCGACTGAAAAAGTGCGGCGCTGCCATCGCCAGCAGGCTGGCTCCCACAAGGATTGATGCCGGTCAGGGAATTTGCAGGCTGTCGCGATTAATGTGGGAGCCAGCCTGCTGGCGATTGGGCCGGCAAAAGCACCGCACATCTGTCATGAACGCCACTTGTCTGCGACATGATGTCGTTTCATATGCCATCCAAAACCCGATGGGTTAGAATGCCCCCCTTTTCTGCCCCCGATCCTTGAGGACCGCCATGTTCAGCCGTGATTTGACTATTGCCAAGTACGACGCCGATCTTTTTGCCGCCATGGAGCAAGAAGCCCAGCGCCAGGAAGAACACATCGAGCTGATCGCTTCGGAGAACTACACCAGCCCAGCGGTGATGGAAGCTCAAGGCTCGGTACTGACCAACAAGTACGCCGAAGGCTACCCGGGCAAGCGCTACTACGGTGGTTGCGAGTACGTCGACGTTGTTGAGCAACTGGCCATCGACCGTGCCAAGGAACTGTTCGGCGCCGACTACGCCAACGTTCAGCCGCACGCCGGTTCCCAAGCCAACGCCGCTGTTTACCTGGCCCTGCTGTCGGCCGGTGACACTATTCTGGGCATGAGCCTGGCTCACGGCGGTCACCTGACCCACGGTGCCAGCGTTTCCTCGTCCGGCAAGCTGTACAACGCCATCCAGTACGGCATCGACGCCAACGGCCTGATCGACTACGACGAAGTCGAGCGTCTGGCCGTTGAACACAAGCCGAAAATGATCGTGGCCGGTTTCTCTGCCTACTCGCAGATCCTGGACTTCCCGCGCTTCCGCGCCATCGCCGACAAGGTTGGCGCCTACCTGTTCGTCGACATGGCTCACGTGGCCGGTCTGGTCGCCGCTGGCGTCTACCCGAACCCGGTTCCATTCGCTGACGTCGTGACCACCACCACCCACAAGACCCTGCGCGGTCCACGTGGTGGCCTGATCCTGGCCAAGGCCAACGCCGACATCGAGAAGAAGCTGAACTCCGCCGTATTCCCGGGCGCCCAGGGTGGTCCGCTGGAGCACGTGATCGCTGCCAAGGCGATCTGCTTCAAGGAAGCACTGCAGCCTGAGTTCAAGGCTTACCAGCAACAAGTGGTGAAAAACGCCCAGGCCATGGCCGGCGTGTTCATCGAGCGCGGTTTCGACGTGGTTTCCGGCGGTACTGAAAACCACCTGTTCCTGCTGTCGCTGATCAAGCAGGAAATCTCCGGTAAAGACGCCGACGCCGCTCTGGGCAAAGCGTTCATCACCGTGAACAAGAACTCCGTGCCAAACGACCCACGCTCCCCGTTCGTCACCTCCGGCCTGCGCTTCGGTACTCCGGCTGTGACCACTCGCGGCTTCAAGGAAGCAGAGTGCAAAGAGCTGGCTGGCTGGATCTGCGACATCCTGGCTGACCTGAACAACGAAGCGGTGATCGACGCCGTTCGTGAGAAAGTCAAAGCCATCTGCAAGAAACTGCCGGTATACGGCGCTTAATTGCGACGTTAAAACCGCAGCATGAAAAACCGGCCAAGTGATTGGCCGGTTTTTTTTCGTCCGCAAAAAAGTTTCGAACGGCAAATGGCTCAAGGTCGGGGCATTGCGCCCAACTGGTCAGACCGGTCATGCCAATTCGTCATTTTTCACTTGCGATCCCTAAAAAACAGCGCCTAGACTGCACCCGCACTGGACATACCGGTAAGACCACAATAATTAAGTCCTGAATCTGATACGCCCCGCGTACGGCAGCCAGGACACCGACCAGGATTCCTCCCATGCTCAGATGGTGCTCGCGTTCAATCTTCCTCCAAGTGGTTCTCGGACTGGTGCTCGGCATCGTCTGCGGGCTGACCCTTCCTGAATACTCGGCCCAGCTCAAACCGCTCGGCGACGGTTTCATAAAACTGATCAAGATGCTCATCGGCCTGATCGTGTTCTGCGTGGTCGTCAGCGGCATCAGCGGCGCCGGCGATCTGAAGAAGGTCGGGCGCATCGGTCTCAAATCGGTGATCTACTTCGAAGTGCTGACCACCATCGCTCTGGTGATCGGCCTGGTGTTCGCGTTCAGCACCGGGATCGGCAGCGGCGCCAATATCCATCTGGAACAGCTGTCCGCCGCCGACATGGGCGACATCGCCGAGCGCGGCCAGCACATGCACACCACCACTCAGTTCCTGATGGACCTGATCCCGACTTCGGTACTCGGCGCCTTCGCCGACAACAACATCCTCCAGGTGTTGCTGTTCTCGGTGCTGTTCGGCAGCGCGCTGAATCTGGTGGGTGAAGCCGCTTCCGGGATCTCGCGACTGATCAACGAACTGAGCCATGTGATCTTCCGCATCATGGGCATGATCGTACGTCTGGCACCGATCGGCGTGTTCGGCGCCATCGCCTTCACCACCAGTAAATATGGCCTGGACTCGCTGCAACACCTGGGCAGTCTGGTCGGCCTGTTTTATCTGACCTGCATCGCTTTCGTCAGCGTGATTCTGGGTCTGGTCATGCGTGCCTCCGGCCTGCGCATGTGGCCACTGCTCAAGTACCTGCGTGAAGAACTGCTGATCGTCATGGGCACCGCGTCCTCCGACGCCGTGCTGCCGCAGATCATGCGCAAGCTGGAACATCTGGGCATCGGCAGCTCGACCGTCGGGCTGGTGATTCCCACCGGTTACTCGTTCAACCTCGACGGCTTTTCGATCTACCTGACCCTGGCCATCGTGTTCATCGCCAACGCCACCGGCACACCGCTGGCCATGACCGATCTGCTGACGATTTTGCTGGTGTCGCTGATTACCTCCAAAGGCGCCCACGGCATTCCAGGATCGGCGCTGGTGATTCTCGCGGCCACGCTGACGGCCATCCCGGCGATCCCGGTGGTCGGGCTGGTGCTGGTGCTGGCGGTGGACTGGTTCATGGGCATCGGCCGGGCACTGACCAATCTGATCGGCAATTGCGTCGCCACCGTGGCCATCGCCCGCTGGGAAAGGGACATCGATGTGCAACGGGCGAACAAGGTGCTGAACGGCGAGCAGGGCTATAACTTTCAGCCGAGAAAAACCGTCGCTCAAGCGGCGGCCAAAGAATTCTGAATGACCACCGTGCCTGCGCAAATGCAGGCACGGCTCATGGAGCGAACACGTGATTACTACATCAACCGTCGTCAACTCAGTGGTAGAAAAACTCCGGGCCGCCCTCGCCCGCGGCCAATGGCGCTCCGGTGACATGCTGCCGGGTCAGCGCGAACTGGCCGAACAACTGGGCATCAGCCGTCCGAGCCTGCGCGAAGCGGTGATCGTGCTGGAAACCCTCGGTCTGGTGCGTTCGATGCCGGGCAAAGGCGTGGTGGTGCTCGACGCCCAGACCAGTGACAGTCAAAGCCACGACAGCGCCGTGGCCGGCGCGAGCCTCGAGGATGTGCTGCAACTGCGTTACACCCTTGAACCGTTCATCGTCGGTCTGGTGGCGCAGTCGATCAGCAGCAAGGAGGTCGGCCAGTTGCGCCTGACCCTGATGGATATGCGCGAAGCCCTCGAAGCGGGTGACAGCGAGGCCGGCGTCAGCGCTTACATCGCCTTCCACGAAGAACTGTTCACCCTGACCTCGAACCCGATTTTCCAGAGCGTGGTGCAACAGACCAGCAACGCCCTCAAGCAAAGCGCCGAAGTGCTGCGCAATTCGCCGGAGCATCTGGCCGAACGCCTTGAGGAAAACGAAGCCGTGGTGCGGGCGATCCGCAGCAAGAACAGCGCTCAGGCCAGCGCCGAAATGCGCCGGCATATCCTGCGTGAAGGCCAGCGCATGGGCATCGAGCTGAATATTCCGGATGACAACCTGAACCACTGAAACGCCTCACACTGGAGACCGGCCATGAACAGTCTTGCCACGCCGTCGCATTCTCGCCAGACCTCGGCGGCCCTGCCCTTCTCCCGCCTGCAAGCGCCGGTGGACGACCTCTATCCGCGACTATTCGACGCGATCCTCGAACAGCGTCTCGATGCCGCCAGCCGCTTCACCGAAGAGAGTCTCAAGAACATGTTCGGCGTCAGCCGCGCCGATGTGCGTCGGGTGCTGACCCAACTGTCCCACGAACAGATCATCGTGCTGCGGGCCAACCATCGACCACGGGTTGCCGCGCCGGACGCCGAGCAGACCCGTCAGGCCCTGCACGCCAGGCGCCTGGCCGAGACCACGCTGGTGCGACTGGCTTGTGAGCACGCGCTAGCTGAAGATCTGAAGCGCCTGCGAGCGTTAATCGAACGTGAGCGATTAGCGGTGGAAAAAGATCGACGCGGCGCGGCAATTCGCCTGTCCGGGGAGTTTCATTTGCAGTTGGCGAAAATGGCCGGGAATGCACCGTTGGCGCATTTTCTCGGCACGCTGGTGCCGTTGACTTCGCTGGCGATTGCGCGTTGCGGCGAGCAGACGCACAGCTGTTGCGCGTGGGAGGAACACTTGGCAATTGTCGAGGCGGTGGAGCGGGGAGATATTTCAAAAGCCGGCATGCTGATGAATCGGCATCTGGAACATCTTGAGCAGACGTTGCTGGGTTCAGCTCTTGAGCAATGCGTTGTCGGTTAGATCGCCATCGCTGGCAAGCCAGCTCCCACAGGACTTGAGGTGATCAAAAATATTGTGCCCGCTGTTTAACCTGTGGGAGCGGGCTTGCCCGCGATGACTTCATCACGGGCACCGAACATCCCTCAGCCTGCCACGACCCGAGCAAACCCCGCCCGGATCTTCTCTTCCGGCAAATCATCGGCGATAAACACGATCACGCTTTCCCGCGCCTCGCCCTCGGCCCACTCGGTGTCCCAGTCGAAGCCGTAGAGTTTCAGCACCCCCTGGAACACCAGCCGCCGGTCTTCACCCGCGATGTTCAGCACGCCTTTGTAGCGCAGCAATTGCTTGCCGTGCTCTTCCAGCAATTCGTTCATGAACTCGCTGAGCTGATCGATATCCAGCGGCTGATCCGTTCGCAGCACCAGGCTGGAAATCCGGTCGATGGACGGCGCCTTGCTCACCGGCCGCAAACTCACCCCGCCGCCGAGATCGGCATTCAGGTTGAAACCGCGCACATCGAGCAATTCGGCCAGATCGATATTGCCGTGTTCGACCACGCGAATCGGCGCCCGCCGGTTGATACGGGTCAGACGTTCGCTGAGCGCCGTGAACGCGGCCTCGTCCACCAGGTCGGTCTTGCTCACCAGCAATCGGTCGGCAAAACCGATCTGAGCCTGGGCGATGGTCTGGGTCAGGTGCAGTTCGGCGTGAGCGGCGTCCACCAAGGTGATGATGCCGTCTAGCAGGTAACGCTCGCGCAGTTCTTCATCGATGAAAAATGTCTGCGCCACCGGCGCCGGGTCAGCCAGACCGGTGCACTCGATGACCAGACGATCGAAGGCGATTTCGCCACTGTCCAGGCGTTCGAGCAACAGGTACAGGGCCTTGGTCAGGTCGGTGTGGATGGTGCAGCAGACGCAGCCGTTGGCCAGGGTCATGACTTGCACCGGCTCGTCATCCAGCAATTGGGTGTCGATGCCGGCGTCGCTGAATTCGTTTTCGATCACGGCGATTTTCAGGCCGTGCTCGGCTTTCAACAGATGGCGCAGCAAGGTGGTCTTGCCGGCGCCGAGGAAACCGCTGAGCACCGTTACGGGTATTGGAGAAGACAACATCGATCCCCTTCACAAAATTGATGAACAACACAAAAAAAATGTGGGAGCGGGTTTGCTCGCGAAGGGGTCGTGTCAGTCGACATCATTGCTCAATGACACACCGCTTTCGCGAGCAAGCCCGCTCCCACAGTTGGGGACTGCATCAACCGAAGGCTGTCAGATCAACAGCACTTCGGCCCACCCTTGCCGCCGTAACGGGCTTCCTGACGTTCACGAAAGAACATCTCGTAGCTCATCACCGGCTTGTCCGGGTGTTTGGTTTGCATATGCTCGACGTACGTGTCGTAGTCGGGCATGCCGACCATCAGGCGCGCGGCCTGACCGAGGTATTTACCGAGGCGACTCAGGTCATTGAACATGGTGCAATCCTCTGGTTACGCGTCCGGCAGAGCCTGGAATGGCGATTCTTTATCCGTACGCTCTTTTTTGCCCCAGGCGGCGATGCCGACCTTGAGCGCATAGAACAGGATGCTGAATACCACGAACAGGAACAGCGCGGTCAACGTTGCGTTGGTGTAAGCGTTGAAGATCACGTGCTGCATCTGCTCGACGCTCTTGGCCGGTGCGATCACCTGGCCTGCGGCCAGCGCATCGCTGTATTTCTTGGCCAGCGACAGGAAGCCGACGGCCGGGTTGGCGTCGAACAGCTTGATGAAGCCTGCGGTCGTGGTGCAGATCAGCAGCCAGGCGGCCGGCAGCAGGGTGACCCAGATGTAGCGCTGACGCTTCATTTTGATCAGGACCACGGTGCCGAGCATCAGCGCGATACCCGCCAGCATCTGGTTGGAGATACCGAACAGCGGCCACAAGGTGTTGATGCCGCCCAGCGGATCGATCACGCCCTGATACAGCAACCAGCCCCACATGGCCACACAACCGGCGGTGGCGATCAGGTTGGCGGTCCAGGATTCGGTACGTTTCAGCGCCGGCACAAAGGAGCCGAGCAGATCCTGCAGCATGAAGCGCCCGGCACGGGTGCCGGCGTCCACAGCGGTCAGGATGAACAGCGCTTCGAACAGGATCGCGAAGTGGTACCAGAACGCCATGGTGTTTTCACCCGGCAGGACACTGTGCAGAATCTGCGCGATACCGACCGCCAGGGTCGGAGCACCGCCGGCACGGGCCAGGATGGTGGTTTCGCCGATGTCATGCGCCACCGCTTGCAACGCTTCCGGGGTAATTGCAAAACCCCAGTTGCTGACAGCGGTTGCCACGGCCACCACATCACCGCCGACGACTGCTGCCGGGCTGTTCATGGCGAAGTACACGCCTGGCTCGATCACCGAGGCTGCGACCATGGCCATGATGGCCACGAACGATTCCATCAGCATGCCGCCGTAACCGATGTAGCGGGCGTTGGTTTCGTTATCCAGCAGTTTCGGCGTGGTACCGGACGAGATCAGCGCATGGAAGCCCGATACCGCACCGCACGCGATAGTGATGAACAGGAACGGGAACAGACCGCCCTTCCACACCGGGCCGGTGCCGTCGACGAACTGGGTCAGCGCCGGCATTTTCAGCTCGGGCATGGTGACCAGGATGCCGATCGCCAGGGCGATGATGGTACCGATCTTCAGGAACGTCGAAAGATAGTCACGCGGCGCGAGGATCAGCCAGACCGGCAACACAGCGGCAACGAAGCCATAACCGATCAGCATCCAGGTGATTTGAATGCCAGTGAAGCTGAAGGCCTTGGCCCACACAGGATCAGCGGCAATCTGCCCGCCCAGCCAGATCGAACCGAGCAACAGCACCACGCCGATCACCGATATCTCGCCGATGCGGCCCGGACGGATGTAGCGCATGTAGATGCCCATGAACATCGCGATCGGGATGGTCGCCATCACGGTAAAGATGCCCCACGGGCTCTCGGCCAAGGCTTTCACCACGATCAGCGCCAGCACCGCGAGGATGATGATCATGATCAGGAAGCAGCCGAACAGCGCGATGGTGCCGGGGATGCGGCCCATTTCTTCACGCACCATGTCGCCCAGGGAACGGCCGTTGCGACGGGTCGACATGAACAGGACCATGAAGTCCTGCACCGCGCCCGCCAGCACCACGCCGGCGATCAGCCACAGCGTACCGGGCAGATAGCCCATCTGCGCAGCCAGTACCGGACCGACCAGCGGCCCCGCGCCGGCGATGGCCGCGAAGTGGTGTCCGAAGAGAATGTGTTTGTTGGTTGGAACGTAGTCCAGACCGTCATTGTTGAGCACGGCGGGGGTGGCCCGGCGTGGATCGAGTTGCATCACATTGTTAGCGATGAACAGACTGTAGTAACGGTACGCAACCAGATAAATGGCCACGGCGGCGACCACGATCCACAAGGCGTTGATCGCCTCGCCTCGGCGCAATGCCACTACGCCCAGGGCGCACGCTCCTACGATTGCCAGCACTAGCCAGGGTAAGTGGCGCAGCAGGCTATTATTATTTTTCATTTTATTATTCCAGCCAGGGTGGACAAGAAAGACAGCCACCCCGAGTTTAGCGCTACTGACGGCAAAGGCCATACCCCGACATTGGTCGGACGCCCCGCCTGACTGGCAACACTCGACGTGGCGGGTCTATAGTCAGGCAACCGTCCAGAGGATTGCGCCATGAGCGAGCACCCGTCCGAGCGTCGCCGCTTCAAACGTATCGCGTTCGATGCCAGAACCGAATTGAGCCAGGGCGAGTACATCTGGCCGGTGAAGCTGATCGACCTGTCGCTCAAGGGGCTGCTGATCGAACGGCCGGAGCCGTGGCTGGGGGATGAAACGCAGGACTTCAACGTCGACATTCACCTCAGCGACGACACCGATATCCAGATGGATGTGCAACTGGCGCACGACGATCATGGCCAACTGGGCTTCCAGTGTCGGCACATCAGCCTGGAGTCGATTCAGCGCCTGCGACGTCTGATCGAGCTCAACCTCGGGGATGAGGCCGAGCTCGAACGGGAGCTTGGTGCATTGATGGAGCTCTGATTACTCGAAGAGTGAATCCAGCGCCTGCTCCAGGCGCGTCACCGCAATGATCTGCAGGCCAGGAGGCGCCTCCTTCGGCGCGTTGCCCTTGGGCACGATCGCGCGCTTGAAGCCGTGCTTGGCGGCTTCCTTCAAACGTTCCTGACCGCTCGGCACCGGGCGCACTTCGCCTGACAGGCCGACTTCACCGAACACCAGCAAGTCATGAGGCAGCGGACGGTTGCGCAGGCTCGACATGACCGCGGCCATCAACGCCAGATCGGACGCGGTTTCCAGCACCTTCACCCCGCCGACCACGTTGAGGAACACGTCCTGATCGTGGGTCGGAATGCCGCCATGCCGGTGCAGAACAGCCAACAGCATCGCCAGACGATTCTGGTCCAGACCCAGCGTGACCCGACGCGGGTTGGCCAGATGACTGTCATCCACCAGCGCCTGGACTTCCACCAGCATCGGCCGGGTGCCTTCCCACGTTGCCATCACCACACTGCCCGGGACTTCTTCCTGCGCGCGGGTGAGAAAAATCGCGGAAGGGTTGGAAACTTCTTTCAGGCCCTTGTCGGTCATGCCGAAGACGCCGAGTTCGTTGACCGCGCCGAAACGGTTTTTCACCGCCCGCAGCAGGCGCAACCGGCCATCGGATTCGCCTTCAAAATAAAGAACGGTATCGACCATATGCTCCAGAACACGTGGCCCGGCCAGTGCGCCTTCCTTGGTCACATGGCCGACCAGGAAAATCGCCGTGCCGCTCTGCTTGGCGTAACGCACCAGCAACGCTGCACTTTCGCGCACCTGGGACACGCCACCCGGCGCCGATTGCAGTTGTTCAGTGAAGATCGTCTGGATCGAGTCGATCACCATCACCTTGGGTTTTTCCTGGCGGGCGGTGGCGATGATGGTTTCGATGCAGGTTTCGGTCATGACCCGCAGTTGATCCTGCGGCAGCCCGAGTCGACGTGCGCGCATCGCAACTTGCTGCTGGGATTCCTCACCGGTGACGTACAGCGCCGGCATGGTCTTGGCGAGATTGCACAGGGTCTGCAACAGAATTGTCGACTTGCCGATACCCGGATCGCCGCCGATCAGCACCACCGAACCGTCCACCAGACCACCACCAAGCACCCGGTCCAGTTCGCCGGAGGCTGTGGAAAAACGCGGAATCTCTTCGATGCTGACTTCGGCCAGCGTCTTGATCTGGGCTTGCTGCCCGGCCCAGCCGGTGCGCCCGCTCGGGGCGGCGGCACCGCCGCTCTCGACCATGGTTTCGGTCAGGGTGTTCCACGCGCCGCATTCGCCGCACTGCCCGGCCCATTTGGGAAAGGTTGCGCCGCACTCGGTGCAGCCGTACATGCGCTTGGCCTTGGCCATCTGAACCCCCGACAAAAACCGCGATGATAACGCAGCCGTCGCCAATCAGTGCGGCGCGGCGGTACGGATTTCCCCGCTGGCCAGACGCGCGGCGCTGTTGCCCAACGGATCTTGCGCGTTCAGATCGGCACCCCTGGCCTTGAGAGCGTCGAGCAATGCTTCACGCTTGAACAGTCCTGCGTACATTGCAGCGGTCTGACCCGCCCCGTTGCGTTGGTCCGGGTTGCAGTCGGTAGCCATCAGTCGACGGGCAATCTGCAATTCCCCTTTGAATATGGCCCCCATCAGGGCCGTGTTTCCGCGCCGATCCTGGGCACAGGCATCCGCGCCGGCGGCGAGCAATTTATCCACAGCCTTGCCCTCGCCGTGATACGCCGCCAGCATCAGCGCGGTGTAGCCCTTGGAATCCTGGGTATCCAGGGGATAGCCTGCCTCGATAAACGTATCGAGCATGGCGACATTGCCCTCTCGGGCGGTGTTGAAGTAGTAATCCTGCAATTGCGCCTTGAGCGCCGCAGGATCCTGTTCGGCCGGTGCTGCCAGCGCCGCGAACGACAGACAGCCCAGCACCAGTGAAAGACAAATACGCATGAGTCGCCTCCTAGAAAGGAGCGAGGCCCGTCACGGGCCTCGCGGTCATACTCAGTCGACCAGTTTCGCCGCCAGAGCCTTGACCCGACCCAGGTCCCCCTTGGCCACCTTGGTCACGCCGGTGCCGTATTCCGGATCGGCCTTATAGAGGAAGGACAGGATGATGTGCTTGCTTTCGTCATCGGTGCTCGCCAGCGAACCGCCAAAGCTCTCGATCAGATCCTGACGTTCCTTCTTGCTGAAGGATCGATACAGATCACCGGCCTGCTTGAAGTTTTGCTCTCGCTGGATTTTCGCCTGCTGAGTGCTGCCTTGCAGGGACGACTGGCTATACCGAGCGCCTTGTGGCTCCTCACGCGGATACAAGCGGCTCGGCTGGTAGTTCACGCCCGTGCTGCTGGCGCCGAAGTTCATCGCCCCATCCTGATTACCATTGTTCACCGCTACTTTTGGAGCGTTGATGGGTAATTGCAGTGCATTGGCACCCAGGCGATACATTTGAGTATCGGCGTAAGAGAACACTCGACCTTGTAACAAGCGATCTTCCGAAGGTTCGATACCGGGAACAACATTGGCCGGTGCCATGGCAACTTGTTCAGTTTCCTGGAAGACATTCGAAGGGTTACGGTTCAACACCATTTGTCCAACTTTCCGTTCAGGAACATTGGGCCAGATCTTGGTTGCGTCCAATGGATCGAAATCAAACTTGGACAAATCTTGCGGATTCACAACTTGGACGTACAAGTCCCACTTCGGAAAATTGCCTTTATTGATATTCGCTACCAGGTCATTGGTCATATGACTGTAATCCTGACCCTGAACTTTTACGACCTGTTGCGGATCGAGATTCTTGATCCCCTGCAAACTTTTCCAGTGAAACTTCACGTAATGCACTTCGCCCTTGTCGTTGACCAACTTGTAGGCATGTACACCATTACCGTCCATCTCCCGATAACTGGCTGGCGTCCCCGAGTTGGAATACAGCTCGGTCAACGTGCGGGTGGCTTCAGGGACGTGGGAGAAGAAGTCGAAGCGGCGGGAGTCATCATCAAGGTTGGTGCGCGGGTCCGGCTTGAACGCATGCACCATGTCCGGGAACTTGATCGCATCACGGATGAAGAACGTCGGAAAGTTGTTACCCACCAGATCCCAGTTGCCGTCGGCGGTGTAGAACTTGGTGGCGAAGCCCCGCGGGTCGCGCAGGGTTTCCGGGGAGTGGTTGCCATGCACTACGGCGGAAAAACGCACGAACACCGGCGTTACCTGCCCGGCGGCGAACACTTTGGCCTTGCTCAGATCGCTGAGATCGTTGGTCACGGTGAACGTGCCGTGAGCACCGGTGCCCCGGGCATGCACGACGCGTTCGGGAATGCGCTCGCGGTCGAATCGCTGCAGTTTCTGGATCAGTTGCACGTCCTGCAACAGCACCGGGCCGTTGGCACCGGCGGTTTGCGAGTTCTGGTTGTCGCCCACCGCTGCACCGTTATCCCGGGTCAGGGGCGCGGCGTTCACGGAAAAGGTCAGCAGGCTGGCGGCGAGTACGCCAAACGTACGGCGATGGGGAACAGCCCCGAGGCCAAGAGTGAAATTCATTTTCAGGCTCCTCTGTTTTTTTGAGGCGCATCCAGGTGCGCCAGACAGAGGCTAGAAGCTCGATCCGCCAAACATAAATAGAAAGATCGTAACGCGATGATTGATTAATTTTTCTTCCAGATCAGCGGCTTGCAGCGTATTTCGCGCGCGATTAGTGGCACTTTGCAAACTAATCGTGGATAGATGTGTCGATAAAAGCGGGCATTGTAAGCAGGTGTTTCGCGCAGGACGCGTTTTGCTGATTTACACTGCGTACACCAAACTCATCTGTAACAAGGAAATAACTATGGGCGTGCTCAGCGAGTTCAAGGCCTTCGCGGTCAAAGGCAATGTGGTCGACATGGCCGTCGGTATCATCATCGGTGCGGCCTTCGGCAAAATCGTTTCATCGTTCGTCGGTGACGTGATCATGCCGCCAATCGGCCTGCTGATCGGTGGGGTGGACTTCAGTGATCTGGCGATAACCCTTAAAGCCGCCGAGGGCAGCGCCCCTGCGGTCGTGATGGCTTACGGCAAGTTCATCCAGAGCATTCTGGACTTCATCATCGTCGCCTTCGCGATTTTCATGGGCGTCAAAGCCATCAACCGCCTGAAGCGCGAAGAGGCCGTAGCCCCAACCCTGCCGCCGGTTCCGACCAAGGAAGAAGAATTGCTGGGCGAGATCCGCGACCTGCTCAAGGCCCAGAATAATCGGCCTTGAACCCCATAAACGGCGCCTGAGGGCGCCGTTTCTTCACCAGTAGTTTTCCACCGCCACCTGCCCTGGCCGCCGCGTCAGGCTGAGGCTCATGCCGCGTTGCTTGAGCAAGGCCCGGGTGTCGTCGATCATCTGCGGATTGCCACACAGCATGACCCGCGAATACAGCGGATCAAGCTCGACACCGGCCGCTTTCTCCAACTCCCCGTTTTCAATGAGGGTGGTGATACGCCCTTGGAGGGCTCCCGTATGAGACTCGCGCGTCACTACCGGGATGAACTGGAACTTGTGCGCATATTCGGCCAGGTAATCGCGCTGCATCAGTTCCGCGATCATCTGTTGATAAGCCAGTTCCCTTGCCTCCCGCACGCTGTAGACAAGGATGATCCGTTCAAATTTTTCCCAGACCTCGAAGTCCTGCAGGATCGACAGAAACGGCGCCACGCCGGTGCCTGTGGATAACAGCCAGATATCTCGACCATCGATGAAACGATCCAGTGTCAGATACCCGAAAGCCTGGCGATCCACCAGCAAGGTATCGCCAGCCTTGAGCCGGCTCAGTTCACTGGTGAACTCGCCACCAGGCACCACGATGGAGAAAAACTCAAGAAACTCATCGAACGGCGATGACACCATAGAGTAGGCCCGCCATACCGTACTGCCATCGGCCTTGACCACCCCAAGCCTGGCAAACTGTCCCGCACGAAAGCGAAAGCCGGCATCGCGGGTCGTACGCAATGTGAACAGGCTCGGTGTCAGTGGCTGTACATCAAGCAAGGTCTGACGGCTGAATTTCTCTGCGCTGGCGGTCATCGGCAACTCCCTGGACTATGACCCTAGTGTCACGCACTGACGCTCAATAAAAAACCGACAATTTGTAGTGATTAAATAGCTTTCGGCAATCGAGTACTGGCGCACTGACACACTCCCGACATCAGATGATGAACTGCATTTAATAAACATATGCGGTTAATCACAAACGACTAATTTTCACCTATTTAAGAGCAAAAGATTCCAAACGCTTTCGTAGGAATCATCCTACACTCGTTTTCGTGTCTGACTCTTGGATCCAAGATCACACCCCAGCGAAACATCTCGGAGAAACTTCAAATGGAAATCTGGAAGGCATCGCAAATAAAGCAGGTGACAGGAGCGTCAGAAATTGACACTGCTTATCCGATCCTGCTGAAATTTGCCAAAAACATAGGCTTCCAGTTTTGCGGTATTTCAATCACTGCGCCTGATCGAAATAAACTGTCAAAACCCTTGCGTATCAATAACTACCCTAAAGCTTGGAATCAACTATATGAAGATAATCGTCACTGGGAAGCTGACCCGGTAGTGGCACACTGCAATCAAACCATGTTTCCCATTACATGGAGCAAAGAACTATTCTCAGAAACACCCGAATTATGGGAATCGTTGAAAGAACATGGACTGGAACACGGCTGGTCGCAATCCTTCCATCATGAAGAAAGCGGCCTGTGCAGCATTCTCAGCCTGGCCCGGCCCCAATGCCCGATCAGTGCACTGGAGGTGTACGAGCATTTTGGCTACATGCTTTATGTCACCAGCCATCTGAGCAGGGTGTTCGCCAGTACGCTTCCTTCACGACCTGAAAGGGACAAACCGCGCCTTACTTTTCGAGAAGTCGAAGTGTTGAAGTTGTGTGCTTCCGGTAAAACAGCCTATGAAACCGCGAGAATCCTCAGCCTGAGTGAACGCACCGTGAACTATCACGTGCATAACGTGATTGTGAAAATGAACGTCTGCAACAAGATTTCTGCGGTCATCGCCGCTACCAAGGCCGGGATCATCTAGTCGTCCACCCCGAAAACAGGCAAGTATTGCGCTCAAAAAAAACGTACCATTTGCAACCTTCCTGAGTGATGACGCGAACCTACGCGCCGCAGTCCACTCGGACGGTTCCGCCGCACGAACCTCCTGGGCCGCGGGACACCCGTCGATTACCCAGAGTCCCCGCCCCATGCCTTTGCTCGATACCCCCTTCGCCCAGCTTGATCTGATCCGCCAGCCCGAACAGCAGAACGAACCGCTGCAAGCCTTCGATGCGGCCGACGAATACCTGCTCAATCATCTGGCCGAGCAGAATCTTCCGGAGCGGACACGGGTTCTGGTGCTCAATGACAGTTTCGGCGCGCTGGCCATCAGCCTGTCGGGCAAAGTACAGGTCACCACCAGTGGCGACTCGTTCCTGGCGTTTCAGGGCCTGGAAAAAAACCTGCTGCGCAATGGCCAGGCATTCGATGCACTGCGCGGTATTCCAGCCAGCGAGCCTCTGGCTGGCCCCTTCGACCGCGTGCTGATACGTGTACCGAAAACCCTCGCGCTGCTGGAAGAACAACTGATTCGTCTGCAAGGTCAGTTGGCGCCCGGCGCGCAAGTGGTAGCCGCAGCAATGGTCAAGCACTTGCCCCGTGCTGCCGGTGATCTGCTGGAACGTTACATCGGTCCGGTCCAGGCTTCGCTGGCAGTGAAGAAGGCACGCTTGCTGATCGCTACGTCCGACGCCAAGGCACCAGCCCTCTCGCCCTACCCGACCCGTTATCGCCTCGACGAACCGGCCATCGAACTGCTCAACCACGCCAACGTATTCTGCCGCGAAGGACTGGATATCGGCACCCGTGCCTTCCTCCCGCATTTACCGAAAAACCTCGGCGCGGCGCGGGTCGCCGACCTCGGCTGCGGCAACGGCGTACTGGCCATCGCCAGCGCCCTGCAAAACCCCGATGCGCATTACACGCTGGTGGACGAATCGTTCATGGCCGTGCAATCGGCGGTCGAAAACTGGCGCGCGGCGCTGGGTGATCGTGAAGTGATCGTTCGCGCCGGCGACGGTCTGGCCGGGCAGGAAGCGCAGTCGCTGGACGTGGTGCTGTGCAACCCGCCGTTCCATCAGCAACAAGTAGTCGGCGATTTCCTCGCCTGGCGCATGTTCCAGCAGGCCCGCGAAGCGCTGGTCGTCGGTGGCGCGCTGTACATCGTCGGCAACCGTCACTTGGGTTATCACAGCAAACTGGCGCGATTGTTCCGCGGTGTCGAGCAAGTGGCAGCCACGCCGAAATTCGTGATCCTCAAGGCGCGCAAATAATCCGGGCAAAAAAAACCCTCCGGTCGGAGGGTCAAAAATCCGTGCCGCAAGGCGACGGGATGGGAAGTTTCAGTGTGTAGTCAGGCCTGCGGCATTCATGAACATGCGCATCAGGCTGGCGACGATGAACAGTGCACCGACGCTGCCGACCCAGATCATGGCCAACCAGCCGAGCCGCTGCCACAGCGGCTTTTTTT
>NZ_JBSVWF010000013.1:0-114062 GCF_054071635.1 Pseudomonas sp. SDO52101_S400
TTAGTTGCCTGACATACCGCCTTCGCGAGCAAGCCCGCTCCCACAGGTATCGTGTTCGGCTCGGGTTCAGTGGTCTGCCGGTTTTCCGTGCAATTGGGGCTGTAACGTTGCCGAACCAGCGCTTACCGTGAAATCACTCTTCTGCTGCCCGAGACCCGCCCATGTCCCCGCGTCTGGATTACTACAGCGCTTCACCCAAAGCCATGAAAGCGATGATTGCCCTGGAAGCGCTGACCAGCAGCCTGAGCATCGAGCCGCCGCTGCTGCACCTGATCAAGATCCGCGCCTCGCAACTCAATGGCTGCGCGTTCTGCACCGACATGCATTCGGTGGAGGCACGGCGGGCAGGGGAGACGGATCGGCGGCTGTACGCCATTGCGGTCTGGCGCGACAGCGGCTTCTTCAACCTGCGCGAGCGGGCGGCGTTGGCCTGGGCCGAGGCGGTGACGTTGCTGGCGGATAGCCGGGTGCCTGACGATGTTTACCAGCAGGCACGGGAACAGTTCAACGAGACTGAACTGGTGGACCTGACCATGGCCGTCAGCACCATCAACAGCTGGAATCGCCTGGCGGTGAGCTTCCGCCAGATTCCCGCAGACCATTGATCAATGCCAAACACAAAAAACTGTGGGAGCTGGCTTGCCAGCGATGGCGGTTTGTCTGTGCGATCAATGTTGACTGACAAGACGCTATCGTCGGATCGCCGCCCGGAGCAGGCTCGCTCCCACAGTCGGTCAGTCAGTTCGGCGGCCGCTGCGGTTTCACCGACGTGCCAAACGTGTTGCCCATCCGCGTACTGGTAGCCGCCGGCGTCGCCAGTCCCACCTGATTCGGCGGGCGCTTGTTGACCGGCACATTCATCGCTTCCTGATTCTTCTGCGCAGCCGCCGCGCCGTCGGGGTTGTTGCCCATCTGCTGGCTCAGGCAGTCGTAATTCGGCGCCTTGTAGCCACCCACCGTCACTTCGACACAGCCCAGCGGCTGCTCCGCGTGTGCGCCGCCCAACATCGTCAGCAACATCCCGCCGAAGACGACTTTCCAGACTGATTTCATGTGTGCCTCCTGGCCGGCCCGAAGGGGCCGCTCTAGCTCAAGAGTCTAGTGCAACGGCGGCGCCGATCCCGTGATGGTTTTTTTGCAGTGGCCGTCACACCAGATTCATAAACAGCCCTCAGGATGACGGTTTTCAGGGATACATCAGCCGTGCAGCGAGGCCGTGCCAGGGAGGATGTTGTGCGCTCAGCGCTCGTGCGCCAGCTCTGTCTGGGGCTGCTGCTTGGCTTGTTTCTGAGCCGTGCCAGCGCCGACCCGGTGCCGGCATCGATGCGCATGACGCTGCACATTCCGGCCCAGGAACTGGCCCGCGCCCTCGATCAGTTCAGTCGCGCCACCGGCATGGCGGTGCTGGTCGACAGTCAGTTGAGTCGCGGTCGACGTTCCTTGGCGGTGGATGGCGAATTCACCGCCGCCGAAGCGTTGCGGCGGATGCTCGGTGGCAGCGGGTTGATGGCCAAGTACAGTCGCGACGACGCGTTCACCTTGCAGGTGGCGCAAGTCGAGGACGTGCCGATGCCGGCGGAGAAACCGACCCCCGCCAGCGCAGCGGTCAACCGCAGTTACGCCACGGCGGTGCAGGTCGCGATTGAACGCAACCTGTGCCGCTCGCCGTTGACCCGGCCCGGCAGTTTTCGCGCGGTGTTGCAACTGTGGATCGGCCGCGACGGCGTGGTGCAGCACAACCGGTTGGTCACTTCGACCGGCGATGTTCGGCGCGATGCAGCGCTGGTAGACAGTTTTCACACGCTCAAGATCGACCGGCCCACACCCGGCGCATTGCGCCAGCCAGTCACGTTGCTGTTGTTACCCGAATCGTCAGGAAAGCGCATGGAATGCACACAATGGGAAGGAGTTTCCGGGGGATGAAAGACGCCGGACAAAGTTCGATGGTCCAGCTGTTCCTGACGTCCTACGAGGACTTTCGGGTGCGCCTGCGACGCCGTCTCGGCTCGGAGGACCTGGCCAACGACGTGCTGCACGAAACCTACCTGCGGGTCGATCGCATGGAAGCGCCGCCGAACCTGCTGCGGCCCAACGCCTACCTCTATCGCATGGCCCTGAACATCGCCGCCGACCGCCGCCAGGCCGATGCGCGATTGCTCACCGGCAGCGAAGTCGAAGAACTGCTGCAAGTCAGCGACGAAGCGCTGGACCCGATGCGCGTGGTCGGCGGCCAAAAGGAAATCCAGTCCCTGCTCAGCGCCCTCTACGAGCTGCCGGCCCGGCGCCGCCGGATCTTCATCGCCGCACGCCTGGAAGAAGCGCCGCACCTGGAAATCTCCCAGCGTTTCGGCATTTCCACGCGCATGGTCGAGAAGGAAATCAAGGCGGCCCTCGGACACTGTGCGGCCAAACTGGAAAGAAAAGTGTTTCAGCGGTTCGGTCGCGGGGCCGGAAAACCGTCTAGTGAATGAAGCTCCCGATCAACCCGTCGAGTACCTGTGCGTTTGAACATCTTCCGTCTGACACCTGCCGAGCCCACGCCTGCCGAGCGTCTGCAAAGCGAAGCCCGCGACTGGCTGATCCTGCTGACCTCCGGCCGCGCCACGGTCGCCGACGCCCGAGCGCTGCGCCAGTGGTGCGCCCAAAGCCCCGAACACGCCCGCGCCTTCGAAGAGTGCAAGGCGTTGTGGCACCTGCTGCAACCGGCGGCCGAAGCGACGCAAGCGCCACGACGGTTTGGACGCCGGGCCTTTCTCGGCGGCGCAATTGCTGCGTCAGCGGCGTTCCTCTTGGTGCGTGGCACGATTCCGGGCGGGTTCTCCGGGCTCGGGGCTGATTACATCACCGAAGTCGGCCAGCAACGCCGGGTCGAACCGGCGGATGGCTTGAGCCTGGAATTGAACACTCAGACCCGCATCAACCAGCGTTCGGTGGATGAGGGCGTGCAAGGCTTTGAACTGGTCAGCGGCGAAGTCGAAGTGCAGACCGCACGGCTGCCGATGGCGATGCAGGCCGGTGGCGGTTGGCTGCGGGCGAGCAGGGCGCGGTTCAACCTGCGTAACCTCGATCAGCAGGTGTGCGTGACGTGCCTCGATGGCGCAGTAGAAGTGGAAGTTGAAGGCCGCAGCCTGCGCCTGGAACCGGGCCAGCAATTGACCTATGACGCGCAACAGGTCGGCTCGGTGCAAAGCGTCGACACAGCGGCGGTAACCAACTGGCGTCAGCAAGTGCTGGTGTTCAACGGCACGAGCCTCAGCCAGATGATCGACGAGATCAACCGCTACCGCCCAGGCATGTTGCTGTTGCTCAACCGAGAACTCGGCCAACGACGGGTTCAGGCACGTTTCTCCCTCGACCAACTGGCCGGCGTAGGCGCGCTGATCCGCGATGCCTACGGCGTCAAATGCACCGAGCTGCCGGGCGGCGTAGTCGTCCTCAGCTAACCCAACACAGTATTCAAAACCACCCCAAAACCCCTGTGGGAGCGGGCTTGCTCGCGAAGGCGTCGTGTCAGTCAATACATTCGCAGCTGATCCACCGCTTTCGCGAGCAAGTCGAATCGTCGCACCGCCGCTCCCACAAAGGTATTGAGGTGACAGGGCTTACTCCAACGGCCCCATAACCTGCCGATACTTCTCCACCCCCTGTGCCGTCTCCCGAGTCAGCCGCACCTCCAACCCCAACGGATCCTCCCGCCGATTCCCGCTCAACTGCCGCCACCCCTTATCCATCTCCCAAACCCGCACCTGCAAATCACTCACCTCACCCAAAACCGCCACCCCAGCAGTCGGCGCCGGCAACGGATACCGACTGCGCGCCGGCGCCACCGCGCGATACAGCGTGTCCCCCTTGAGCCACCAGCGCACCCGCTGCAAAGCCCCCGGCTGATCCGCCGCGCTCCGAATGATGTCCAGCCGAAACCCCTTGCTGTCACTGCTGCGCACCGTAACGGCAGGCGGGGCCGTCGCCGGTTCATCCTCCGTGCCGACCTTCTTAGGCTCCGTCAACTCGATCCCGGCGCGCATCTCCACATCCCGCTGCATCTGATTCAACGCCCGCAACAGGCTGTCACTCTGCTCACCACTGGCCTGCAAATGGCTGTCGGCGCGGGTGACACTGTCCAACCCCTTCCAGGCAATCAGACTGACCACCGCCATCAACAGAATCGCGACCATCACCTCGATCAGCGTAAAACCTTGTTGTCTGTTCATTGCACGCTAATCCGGCCCGAAGCATCGCGCAGCACACTCAACCGATTGAGCCCGTCAGACAGCGTCAACTGCAGCGGCGGATTGATCCACTCCGCGTTGAGCACCACCTTCTGCTTTGGCTCCACCCGCACCTCCAGCTTCGAACTCTGCCAAGGACGCGGCCGCAACTGCGGGTCCCGATCGAAATGATCAAAACCCTTGCCACTGTCACTGCGCCGACTGAACCGAAACCCCTTGCCATCGCTCAACCACGCAATCGGCCGGCCATCGGCACGGGCCTCAGTCTGAGCAATCTGCAGCAACTGCGCCACGCGCTCGGCGTCCTTGCGCAGCAACTGCAACGGATCGGGCTTGATACTCAGACTGATCGCCGCACTGGCGATACCGATGATCACCAGCACCACCATCAACTCGATCAGCGTAAAACCCTGCTGCCTGCACCGGTTCATCGAATGCGCACTCCCTTGCGTCCAGCCCGTCCCAAAAAACCATCCTGCACGGCCAACATGTAAGGCGTGTGAAATAAAACCGTGAGAATTGCCGCGTAGTCTGGTTACCGGGACTAAAAGGAGATTCAACAATGTTCAGTCGCTCCTGAACCTCGTACTTTTCATCCAGCAACTTACTTCACCTCAACCCAAACCCCTTCACTAGCACCGCTACGACCATGATCGATAATCGAAACCCAGACAGGCTTGGTTGTGGCCGCCTTTCCATCAATTTCGAGCCAAAAAGCACCTTTGTCGGCAATGATTTTGCTTTCAACCGCATCCTTGTCGCTGTTGGCCTGGGGAGTGACTGAGGTTGAGAGAATTCCACTCGTATTCTGTAATGGGTACTGCACTGACTTCGATAACGCAATTGTCTGTACCGTCCCATTGTCTGACCGAACGATAGATGGAGCCAGCGCTCCGCCAGCCTTGCATTGCTCATCGGTAAAATCACTGGCACGTTGAGCCGCTTTGCGCACCCAATCTTCAACGTCAGGAAAAAGAAGCGCCGGATCGTTTTCGACGCCGGCCTCACCTTCAGGGAACATAGCTGCAGCAGGCTTCGGTACAGGCGGTTTGTTGATGGAGAGTGCATTGGTGATCAGGGCAAAACTCTGACCGGGGGTGAGTTGTTGGGCAGACAGCCGCTGATTGACATCAGCCGGTACTTGTAAGACTCGATGGCGGTACTCTGCCTCGTAACCTTGGACCACAGAGAGATATTGATAGTAGCGCGGGGCATATTCGGACCAGCGTGGATTTTTGAAGTACTTGGCAGCCAACAGTTGGCCAACACTTGAGTCGAAACCGTCATAAATACGATCCAGACACAGCAAAGTATCGACAGAGCCCAAGTAAATCTGCTCTCTGGTAGGCGTATAGAGCACCTCATGTAAACCATATGTAACACCTGCCCCTGTTGCCAATGCCGCAATTTGGTGGCTCCCACCCCCCGTTAAGCCTTTATATGCCCCAAGTCCCAGTAGAGATGCCAGAACGGTGCTGCTGCCTTTGGAATACCAGGATTGGCTTGAGGCTGAGTTCTCCAATGTCTTACGCAACTCATATGAAATCTGCTTAGTCGATTTTGCATTTTCGATATTGCTGCTGGTTGTATGTACGTAAGGATCGAAAAGCACGCAGGAACTCAAGGCGAAGCTTGGGAAAACAAGCATTAAATTTTTCATTGGGGGCTCTCATGGGATGAAGTAACGACAATGCTAGTTGGAGAACGGAAAATTGCATTCCATAATTTTTTTTTGGCGGAAAAAAATACTGTCTACACTAGTGAGTATTTCGTCGTCGCTGCGCTGCTGGCGCTACCCTACGTCGAACCTGTCGTAGCTGTCCCCTCCAACTTTTAACGAGTTCATTTCTCATGAGCCCCAAAAAAAAGCTGTTAGTGATAGCCCTCCCGCTGGTGGTGGGGGTTACGCACGCGGAAGAGCAAGACGCAACTTTCATCGAAAATTTACCGATTTATTATCTTTACTCGGTAATGCCACCAGAATCGAGCTCACCTGAAACGGCGCAAAGCTCCGTATACGCGGGTGATAGACGCTGGGAGGCCGGCCGGGTGTTGCGTGTGTGCATGTTTGATGGGAATAAAACCATTGCTCGACTTATCAAAGACGTTGCTAGTGAATGGAACCAGTATTCCGGCGTGAAGCTCAACTTTGGTCCTTCTCCTTCAGGCTTCAACTGTCTAGACAATGGAGGCTTCTATGAAGTGAAGGTACATTTCGGCCAGCAGGGATTCTGGTCATTGGTAGGTAAAGACAGTGTGAATATCGCAGAACCTGTTGCGCCGTCCATGAATTTGCAGCGTTTCAATTTCAAGTATTCCGAAAGAAAAATTTCACCGGACGGGGTGATGGCTGCAGCCTCCGCGCAAGACAAAGCAGTTATTCTCCATGAGTTTGGGCACGCGTTGGGATTGTTGCACGAACATCAAAATCCGAATCTTAATTGTCAGAACGAAATCAAATGGACCGGCCCTGGTAACGTCTACGACTATTACGGAAAGCCTCCAAACGAATGGAGTGAGGAGGAAGTTAAACGAAATCTCGGCTTCATAGCCCTCAGCGATCCCGATTTCGTGGCCGGCCCTAAAGACAGCCACTCAATAATGATGTATTCGCTCCCCCCTCAGATCATGAAAAACCCAAATGGCCCATGCGTCGTGCCATCTCCCCTGAAGCTTTCAGAGCTGGACAAACAAACTGTCGCCAAAATTTACCCTCCAGTATCACCAACTGAGCTTCATAAAGATGTTGCGCTTTCATCATCAAATGTGCGCGCTATACCCGCCTCACTCCCGGCCCAAAACCGTGCGGCTTTGCTTGAAAGAGCTTTGGCTGATATTGAGTCGCAAGATACGTTTACGCGGCGCGACGCCCGGCTTCGTCTCTCGGATTTACTTCAACAAGACAGCAGCAGGAAATCTGAAATCATCAATGTTATGCCGGAGGCCAGTTACCGCTATCAGCTTGGAGTATCAACTGCTCTGCTGAAAGGTAAGGAAGAAATACCACTTAGCAAGGAGGATCGTGAGGTACTGCGGAAAGTGTCAAAGAAAGCTACGGACTCCACGCTTAAAACAACGTTGGATGGACTCACCCCCCGTTGAAGTTTTCCTCTGGGTAGTGGATAAAAATTGGAACTGGTTCATTTATTGAAAATAAACCAGTTCCTCTATTTTTTGCCTGTGTCGCTGCGCCGACTGAGCGGAAACCCCTTGCATCACTCAGCTACCGGCCGAGCCTCAGCCTGGGCAATTTGCAGCAACTGCGCCACGCGCTCGGCATCCTTGCGCAGCAACTGCAACGGATCGGGCTTGATACTCAGACTGATCGCCGCACTGGCGATACCGATGATCACCAGCACCACCATCAACTCGATCAGCGTAAAACCCTGCTGCCTGCACCGGTTCATCGAATGCGCACTCCCTTGCGTCCAGCCCGTCCCAAAAAACCATCCTGCACGGCCAACATGTAAGGCGTGTGAAATAAAACCGTGAGAATTGCCGCGTAGTCTGGTCACCGGGACTAAAAGGAGATTCAGCCCATGAGATTCACCGCACGCTTTTCACCCCCCCAAATCATCCAGGCCGCCGCACTGCTGGCCGCCCTGGTCGGCATCGCCACCTGGTCATCCCTGCTCCTGACCACCGCCGAATCCCACACCCCGGCGGCCACCCCGCAACTGCTCGCGGCGCGTAGCGACAATCCGGCTTTGCAATGGTTTTCCAACCGCACGGCGCCGGTGGAGATCAAGGTCAGCGGCGTGATGGCAGGGAGTCGTGGGGCGGTGGCGATACTCAGCCTCAACGACGGACCGCCGAAGAGTTTTTTGCAGGGGGAGCGGGTGAGTCCTGGGGTGAAGTTGGTGGCGGTGGAGGGGGATGGGGTGGTGATTGAGCAGGGGGGGGAGAGGGTGCGGTTGGAGGTGGAGCGGTTGGGGGAGGGGGTGGTGTTGCCAGACCTTACTAGGCAATGATTTTGTAGGCTCGAATTCGTTATTTTTGCAGCTTGGGTGAATGTCAGTGTAAGTGCCTCCAGAAGCAGGGAGCTCAGGAGCAAATGAGTGCTTGTAGTCGCTACTGAGCTGATGCAGGGTGGTCGAGAATGTTCACTATCGCCGAATAGCAGGCTGTGATCCCTCTAAAAATCTGCCCACTTTCGGGGCGGTACGATCAAGAGCGTCCGGCGCAAGGTGGTTGAAAACTCGAGGCTTACCTGACACACATAAGATTAATACCCCCCCCGGATCGGAACAACGCAATGCCGATAGCGTCTATTCTCGTAGTCGTCATGGGCCATATATCACCCCGATTCCTGCTGGTCACTTTCGATAGTGACTACGCAGGAGGTGGCATGTCTTGGATCGCCTTGAGCTTCTCTATGTCCCGCCCAATTATTTTCTTCGCACACTCCAAGCAGTAGTGATCCCAGCTCCGGCCGTTTTTGACCTTCAGGCGCACATCGCCCTTCTCGATACGGTGCTTGGCACTGGCTTGACAGTTATGGGCCCTGCCAGCGGTGTCTATTTCGACATGGGTAACGAGCGACTTAATTGCCACCGAACACCTCCGTTACGGCTGTCGCGAGGATGCCGTCAAATCCTTGGTCAATCCGCTCGTGCATCTCTCGCGAGAACTCGTGCCGTTGCCCCGTTCCCATACCGACAAAGGTATTTACCTGATTGTTGATGGCAGCAATCATCACAATCAAGTTCGTCCTACCGAGACGACGCGTGTCGAGCTCGCGACCATTCGGGTTGATGTCCCGTTCGCCGAGAATCCGTCCAGCTGCCGTTCGAACTCGAATCGGAAGCCCGTCACGCATCGCCTGCCGCTCGCGTACACGAGTTGTCGGCAGTGGCTGCAGGGTCTGGTAAGCAGCCGTAACGTCGTTCGTGGTATAGCCGCGCTCCTGCAGCACGCGAAGGGCTGCTAGTGCCTCATCGTCCAGCAGAAGTGGAATTTCCTCGACGTGGACATCGGATTGGCTGCGCACCTCAACGCCGTCCAAGTCGTGGGGAACCGGCTCCACCTGTCTCTCGACGGGAGCATGATCTGGATCGACTTCCTCCACCGGCAGCAACTGGTCGAAATAGTCGCGGTCGGCTTCGCTGAACTCCTGGAAGTCAGCCCAGCGTCTGGCGATGTTCGCGCCGGCATGGAACACGACGACGCCTTGGTTGAGGACATGGCCGGGAGCGTTTTGCCGAATGACGCGCATGATGCGGCCGACGAACTGAACGAACGGGGACAGGTTGCTGAAGATGCTGAACACGGCGGCCACGGACAGGTATGGGTGGTCGAACCCTTCGCCGAGCTTACGCACCTGGACGATCACGTCGAGCTCGTGGCTTTCCAGTCGCTGCATCACTCTCTGGTTCGCCGGCGCGTTCTCTCGCGAATGCACGTAGCTCGCGCGCAGGCCCCGTGCGACGTAGGCTTCGACGACTTCCCGGCAGTGCTCGTAGTTGAGAGCCGAGGCGATAATCTTCAGTCGGACCTCGCCAGTTTCCTCGCGCAGCCGGAGTAGCTCACGGATAGACGCATCCACGATGGTGTTCAGCGTTTCGGTAGAAGTTACGATGCTGCGCCGGAAGTCGGCGTCTTCCTCGCCCAGCCTGCGTACCTCGGCCAGCCCTACCTCGATCTCTTGACCGTCTTCGCGGCGCACGTAACGGAGCGTGCGCGGGTTCAGTTGCACGGCCTTAAGGCGTTTGACGTAGCCTTCGCGGATCGCTTCGAAGATAGGGTACGTGTAGATGACGCGCCCCTCCATGAGCTGCCCATCGGCGCGCATCGGCGTCGCGCTGAAGTTGACGATCTGCGCTTCGGGGAACTGAGCCTTGAGGGCCTGCCAGCTCTCGGCTACGCCGTGGTGACCCTCGTCGACCAGAATCAGGTCGAAATAGTCGGCCGGCAGTTGACGTAGCCAGCGGTTTGAGTCGCCGCCTTGGAGCTGCTGAATATTGGTAATGACGACGTGCGCGTCGTCCAAGTCTGCCCGGTTGGTCGTAGTCCCTCGGATTTCGACAGGTTCAGGATAGGGCGCGCCGGCTAGCACCGCGCACTTCTGGTAGAACATATTGGGATTGGACGGATCGAAATCACTGGCCAACTGCTGAGCGATGGCCACGCCTGGCGCGACCACCAGCGTCCGCCGCGAGCGGAAGGCAAAGGGCGATATCGTGATGCTCCCGGACTTGCCACATCCGACAGGCAGAATGACAGCGAACTCACGCTCTTCGCCACCCGCCACGAAAACCTCGTTCAGGGCGAGGAAAACACCCTTCTGGGGCGTGCGGATACGTTCGTTGTTCTCGATGTGTGGCTCGCGGTTCTGGAATGGGTTTGTCATCAAGAGTCCTTCCGTTAGGGGGGGAGAGGCTATGTCACAACGGCCGAGCTGATCATAGAAAATACCGCCCCAAGTGGCGCTTTTCAGATCCAGAAGCCACAGACTCGGTCGCTCACTGCTGCCCGACACAGGGCGTGACAGCCTTCACGTTCTGGCCTGGTTGCAGAGCTTTGAACATCGACGCGTACATTGCGGTATGTGATGTCCGCTTTTGGCCAAAAGCTGCCACCGGATGTGAATGTAGCTCAACGCACGCAAGTCAGCTGGTTCAATGAGGAAATGGATCTATTTAGGAGAGATTTCCGGATAGGAGGGGCGGATTAGTTTTCCAAAAATAGATCTGCCCTGTCTGTCGCGCAGCCGAGGGACGGTGCGCGGCCGGCTAAATTTATTGCGCGGGGCTATCGCTTTTTCCTCAGTCAACGCAATAAACTGGTTCACATAATTTACGCTAACATCGCAGGTTAAGGAAAACAATGAGCTCTATATATGGAACACTACTGTCTTCAATGCGGTTCAGACCATCAGAGGTCGTCGATCGGAATACTCTTCTGCTCGAAGCAGAAAGTGATAGAGGCCGACTTCTATTTTGTCCGGCCTTCCGGCGTTTACAGCAAAAAGCACAAGTGTTTTCCATGGAGCCAAATGCGGCGGTCAGGAGTAGACTTACTCACTCTATTGAGGTTGCGCAGACAGGTCGATATATAGCGGATCAGATATCTCTAAAACTCTTAGAGGCAAATCTGGCTTCAAGGGATGAGTGTGCAGCTTTAACTGTGTTTGTTGAAACAGCTTGCTTGATGCATGACATTGGCAATCCTCCTTTTGGGCACTTCGGCGAGTCTGCGATATCCGAGTGGTTCAGAGAAAATGGAAAGTTGTTGTTTGAAGAAGCAAACAAGGATAACGGCTTATATGTCAATGAGACCCAAACGGCAGCGGCAATTGCGGACTTTTTAGAGTTTGATGGAAATCCCCAAGGCATTCGCGTGGTTACAAAGCTTCAAAGGAATACTGATCAATTTGGTTTGAATCTAACTAAAACAACGATCGCAGCCTACCTTAAATACGTCCGAGGAAATAAGCATAGTTACAGGCCAATTGACTCTCCGTTCACCAAAAAGTGTGGGTATTTTTCCACTGAGGAACAGATTGTTTTAGATGTTTGGAGTGAGCTAAATTACAATTCGCCGCAGCGTTTTCCTTTGGCATACATAATGGAAGCCGCTGATGATATTGCTTACTGTATTAGCGATTTGGAGGATTCCATAGAGAAGGGGCTTTTAGTTAAATCAATAGCTTTTGACGAAATTCGCAATGATTGGCTTGATGAAGGGGTAGAAGGTCAAGAATCGGACCGGATAGATGAGATATTACGTTGCGCAGCTGCAGGTGAAAGAAGCGATGGAAGGAAATTCACATTCACTGATTTCAGAACGTCATTAAACAGGCTTCTCGTGGAGTTTGCTGCAAATCAATACATGGAGTTTCACGACCGCATTCTCAGTGGCCAGCTACCCTCATTAATTCCTGCCGAATCGCCGGCTGGAAAAATCTTGGACGCTCTCAAGGGCTATTGCCGCAAAAAAGTTTACTGTCACGAAAGTGTTCAGAGAATAGAGTTGGCTGGTTATAGAGCAATATATGGGCTGCTTGATCATTTTTCCTGTCTTCTAGTCGCAGGGACTGCGCGCTTTCATGCTGCGTTGGAATACAAGACTAAAGACAGTAAGGTGCGATCCATTATAATTGAAAATAAGTTGCTTACGTTATTTCCTAAAAACTACATTCAAGTTTATAAGGAGCAGCTTGAAAGGATTCAGAGTGTTCCTGGATATACTCTTGCGGATGAATGGGTTTTGCGTGCTCATCTTATAACTGATTTTATTTCTGGAATGACTGATGATTTCGCAACTACGTCATATCAAAATCTTTCCGGCATGAGGATCTAGAGTTGTTAAGGGTAGAAGATCATCCCTATTGGCATGTAAGGTCAGTCATTGCCGCTAACCACTCGGTGATCAAGTCAGTGGAGCTTAGTTATTACACGTATGTTGCTCGATCTGTGTTTGATGATCGCCAAGTTTTTTTGATGACGCCCTCGGAATTTTTAGATGTCGGTCTTATTGAAGATATTTTTCGACAATGTCCAAGAGAGATGGAGGTCGCAGTACATTCCAGGCTGTTGATGATGGGCGGTGATATTCTCCATATTCCCATGATCGATATGTCGACTGGTTCAGTCGCGCAGCTTCATAAATTGAAACCAATCATCGGCCAAAAATTTTTTGATTTTACATGGTACAAAAGTGGTCGTTCTTATCACGGGTATGGTAGGACGTTAATCAATGAAAGGACTTGGTGTTCATTTATGGGGGAGCTATTGTTGGTTAATCAGATAGGACGACCTCACACGGTAGACCCACGATGGATTGGTCATAGACTTATTTCTGGATATTCCGCGCTTAGATGGAGCAAAAATACGCAGCAGTACTTGGATTTTCCTCGGAAGTTGTCCTGAATAAGATTCGCATATGTCTGTAAACTCCTAGTAAGGTTTTCGGTTAGCATTTACGGAGCTCTTCCCTAGCCAGCATGGATAAGGGGACGGGTCTATTTTGTGGGGTGTGACGCAATGATGCCTCGATAAACACAATTGTTTAAAGAGACATTTTAAAACACTCTCCCAGGCTACACATCCTTGCGCCTTTGCCTACAGCTACGCCAGAATCCGCCGGCTTGTGCGCTTTGTACCTGGTCTTTATCGTCTACGTGTCGCTGGCAACCCAGCGACCGGGTTTAGCGACCTGACCAGGTATAAGTTCAACGACGCTCCAGTTTGTCGCAGACATTTGCGATGACAATATGGTGGCTGTGCGTGGGAGACCTTCGGGTCTGCCGGGTCTTATACCTCTCGGTTCGCTAACCCGCGTACAGCTGCCACCCTTACTTGTTTAGCGACAGGTGTTGGTGGTTCCACCAGGTATAAAAATGGAGCTTCACCATGATCAAACCAACACCCAACCCGCCCGAAACCGAATCGGTTTCCCCCTACGAATCCATCGATTCCAGAAAACTCCACGAAGCCGCCGACCGCGCGCTCGACCATTACCTCTGTCCGCCCGGCTCCACGCCGCCCCCACGTAGAACCCGCGGGATGTATGCCGTGACTGCGGACAACAAAAACGAAGAACTGCTGATTGATGCCAGTGAAACACTCGCTTCGGCCCAAACCATTGCCCAGAACATAGCCAGTCTGGTGCCGGCTTCGCAGCGTCGGGCGTTGGTTGGCATTGCGCAGTTGATCATGCTCGGGGAGTTGGCGGTGAATCGGGCGTTGGATAATTTGCAATTGCCGGTGAGGCAGACTTCGGGATCACCTGCTGATTAAACGGGTGTTAATTCTGGCGCCTTCGCGAGCAAGCCCGCTCTCAAGGAAAGGGGACTGAATTATTTCATTCAGTCCCCTTTGTTTCTTAACCCGCGTCTCCGCGAGCTGGCTCTGAAGGCGCCCCCGGACATTCATCGGCCCATCGCGTTACCGCCATGTCTTTGAGTCGCTCGCCCATGGTGTCAACGCGCAAGCAGGCGCCTTTCTTTGAATAGAACAGGATGCAGCGCGAGCTATCAAATGAGCAGGTATCGAGTTCCAGGAAGTTGCGAGCAGCCAGCTCCCGCTCGACGCCACTGTATTCATAGCCATCGCGGGTGTGCATCCGGGTTGGCTTCCATCCTTGTTTGATCAATTTGGACCTGGCCGCCAACAAGGGCTCACCGACGGCGATGCCTGCTGGCCCGTATTTGTCGTTTGCCGCTTGCGAGCCATCAGCGAACGCGACGCTTGGCCCAGTGCAACAAATGGCGATGAGGAGGATCGTGGCCTTCATTTAGCCGTTCTCGTGATTTTTCTTGCGGCGTAATAAATGACGCCTATCAGAAAGTGCTTGAGCTCCCACGCCCAAGCGCCCGCGAGCATGCAGATAACCAGAAAATGAAAATATTGATGAAATTCTGTAAAGGGCACTTTTTGTGCGCTTTTTCCAACCAGTCCCAGAGTCATCAGGCTGATGCAAAAAGAACTCAGACACCGTAAGGCTAGATAGCAAATGTCTATGATGTTGGTCGTGTACACCCAGCTTTTTGCAGATTCAGAAAACAAGGCAGACCACACCAGATGAAACGCGCTTGCGTAGATGAAGCTCAGGCTTAGGCGTTGCGCCACGTCAACACCGGAGCTGAGGTAAAACTCCGAATAGAATTGGTCGAGAGAAATGCCTACCGGACGAAAGAGGTCGAGGAGGGGAAACAGGGCAACCCCACCGGCGAGATAGATAGCTACAAAAGCGATGATTTTCATCCCGCACTCCATTGCTTCCTATAACTGCATCGGCTGACGAGTTTTCGGCCGAGAAAGCATAGCCGTCCTGGCAACTACCGGTAATTCAACCACTGGAGACTAGAAAGGCAGGGGAAAAAGAAGGGCTGATCTATTTCCAGAAAATATATCGGTCCCCTTTGTTTAGAAATCCGGATTTCCCCTACAACGAACACCGATCCATCCTGCATTCAAACCTAAGTCCGTTCGCCAAAGTCCCCCGTTTTCAGAACGGGGCACGGACGTGACCAGACTCATCCCGCGAAGCGATCTACATGGTCAGCGCGACCAGATCCTCGATTCCTACCAAGCCATGGAAGACTTCCGACAGGCATTGAATCGCCCGGACGAGCTGCCCGGATTCGACGATCTGTTAAACGCCATGGGCCTGCATCGTTCGAACTACATGCAAGGCGCGAATGAGCGAAAACTCATCGATGCTGTGCGTAACGGTGAGTGGGCTCTGGTGAAACCACGCACGGCTACAGACAACGGCGGTGCCTCCTGGAACGCCTTCAACCCCAAACCCGAGCCACCTCCCGCACAACACCTGGTGGAGGAACACGCCTACACCTTGCCGCAACCCACTGAATCGGGTTTTCACATCGTTCAGAAACCCATGACGTTCGAAGCGCTTGAACGGGAGTTATACGAAGTCAGGCCCGGCGACTCACTGCGTCGCGAATTCCGTTCACTCAATCGACATCTGGGCGAGCAAGTCAAACCTGGGCAAATGGTCTTGTTCAGCGACTCACGCAACTACATGTGCCGGCGCGAAGAAGCACAGATGATGGCCGCTGCGGAGAAGGTGAACGAGGCGTTGAAAGATCTCTCGGATGAAGAGGCTTCGTTCATGGTTGAGCATCACGAAGTCATTGAGCCGTTTCTGGAGGTGTCGGCGGGGTCACTTGGGATTGCCTCTTATATGATCGGGCAGCATCTGGATGGGCTGAAAAAAGCTTTGCAGGATATGGAACAACTGCACCAGCAGCACTATCGGCAGTACGGGCATCTTCGCTCGCCGGATTTTTTTGCACAGCGCAAACGTATCTTGACGAAGCTTGATAGTGGCCTTGGATCGCTGGTACGCAAGGGAACCGGAATTGCCGATCACCCCAAGCTCAAGAGAGCACTGGGTTTGTCGACTCGAAGAACCATTCACCGTTGGGATAAAGCGGGAGGCCCCACTCAGTTGCCGGGATATGCGTCCAACATCGTTGGCGTTGCGCGGGCGGCAAAGTTCATGCAGATCGGAGGTTACGTCGGAATTGGTTTAGCAACAGGGGCGGCAACTCTACGAATCAACGAAGTGTGCCGTACCGGCACTGATCAAGAATGCCAGAAGGTTAAATTCATCGAAGGCAGCAAACTGGCAGGTAACGTTGGAACAACTGTCGCGGCAACCACATATACCGCACCGCTCACAATGGAGTATTGCGCAGGTGTTGCACTAAAAACACGAGGCATCGGTGGCGTTATTTGCGTCCTCGTCATCAGCGGCGCGACAGCTTCTGTAGCAGGTAATACGGGATCTAAGATTGGCGATGTCCTCGGTGAGATCGTTTACGAAGCTACCTCAAATGATTGAAATCAAACTTCTGTTCGCCGCCACTGGCATTGGGTTATTGGTGCTGATCATTTCCAACGTTCTGGTGATGATTTATGTCGGGTATTTCAAGCTTTCCGAAATCGAGTCGCACCTTGAAAATTGTTATCTGCTCCAGAATTGCCCGCAGAAAGGAAGTGCCGGTTTTTGGGCGCGCAGGTACAGGCTCAATCTGATCGCTGCTTTGCTTCGTAAACGTCCTTCGCGCCTGTTGCTGGATAATCCGAGCGCCCTCGAAGATGTCCGCAGCCTTCCGCTGAATTTGCGGCGGTGGGTGGAAATTCCATATCGATTGAATGCATTTTCTCTGCTGGGAATTCTGGCCTTGTATGGTTGGGCGGAATATCTAGGGCTGTTCGAGTAAGCGCCGTTGAGAGGCGGTCCTCTATAAAAGGGCTATCGCGAGTCGGTAGCGTGCCATTGAGACAGAAAAAAGATGACTGACTGTGGTGAGTTTTCAGGACAAAAAATCTACGAGTATTCCGAATAATGGAAATCACCCAATCAGCATTTGCCTGGGCCTTTGGAGCGCTGATCCTGCTGGGCATCATCAACTGCGCAATGATTTTCTACGCCGTTTATACAAAACTCGACGCTCTGGAAAACCACTTTGACGAGTGGCTTTACCTGACCACGGACTGGCGTTCTTCAGGTGGGGGTTTTCACTGGAGAACTCATCGAATGGCCGCTGTCAGCAGGTTGATTACATCCAAAAGTATCCAACGGCAGGAACCGTTGCTGATCGACGCCGTTGAACGCCTTCCCAGAGGACTCAGGTTCTGGGCGACGCGTCCATTTCATGTCGGCTATTTTGTGTGCGGCGGGACGGCGGTGCTTTGGCATTATGGGAAATACAGAGGTTTTTTGTAGGAACAGGTGTCTTTAATGGTCCGACGCTTTGGGCGGGCTATGGATTTTCGGGGCGGCTAAGCAACGTCTCCAGCCGCGCAAGCGCCGGCGCTTCTTGGCTGCGATCAAAAACTTGCACCCCAACCTTGAGCAACCGCCCATTCTCCGCCCCCCCAATCACCTGCTCACACCGCAACAACAACCTCCCTTGATCACACTCAACCGCCTTGACCCCCATCGGCAATTTACCTTCCAACCGAAGTTCAGCCATCCGACTCTGCGCCGCAATCATCGCAATCGAGCGATCCCGCAAAACCCCGCTGCTCTGCGTCATCAACCCCGCCACACGAACAGCGGCGGACATGGCGACGGCGATGATCGCCAGCGCGACGAGCACTTCAATCAGGGTGAATCCGGCTTGGGGGGAGGGGGTGCGCATCGGGGGCTCGGGCAGTCGGGCAGCCCTTGACGCTAACGCCCGTGCTTGACGGCTTGACGACGAAAACACCCGAGGATTTTCAACATCCCTGACATATCTTCTTGCAACACTGCGCGTCGAATCGAATCAAGCCAGGGAATGACGAGATGGATATCGCGCAGTTCAAACAGCCCAATCGACCGAGCCGGATGCCCCGTGGGCAGCAGGGTTTCACGCTGATCGAGATCATGGTGGTGGTGGTGATTCTCGGGATTCTGGCGGCGATGGTGGTGCCCAAGGTGCTCGACCGGCCGGATCAGGCGCGGGCCACGGCGGCGAAGCAGGACATTGGCGGGTTGATGCAGGCGCTGAAGCTGTATCGCCTCGATCACGGCACTTATCCGAGTCAGAGTCAGGGCCTGAAGGTGCTGGTGGAGCGGCCGGCCGATGCGAAGAACACCAACTGGCGTTCGTACCTGGAGCGCCTGCCGAATGACCCGTGGGGTCGCCCTTATCAGTACCTCAATCCCGGTGCCAACGGCGAGATCGACATCTTTTCCCTCGGCGCCGACGGCCAGCCTGACGGCGACGGTGTGAATGCCGACATCGGTTCCTGGCAGTTGTAAGGCCGGCCATGAACAGCCAATCGAACCAGCAGGGGATGGCGATCATCAGTGCGCTGCTGATTGCGGCGGTGGTCGCAGTGATTGCCGCCGGCATGCTGACTCGCCAGAGCGTTGCGACCCGGGCGCTGGAAGCCGAACAACTGCGCGTGCAGGGCCGTTGGGTGTTGCACGGCGGGTTGGAGATCAGCCGGCAATTATTGTGGGACGCGCGGCAGCGCGATCCGCTGACCCGACTCGATCAACCCTGGGCACAGCGCTTGAACACCCAGGGTTTCGAAGGGCGGCTGGAGGACGAGCAGGGCAAGTTCAACCTGCGCAATCTGGTGGCCAACGAGCGGATCGATGACGCGCAGGTGCAGGCGTTCGAGCGCTTGTGCGAGTTGATTGGTGTCAGCAGCGGTTTGAGCCGACGCATCAGTCAGCGGGTGATCGGCTCTTATCCGCACCTGTTGAATGCCCAAGTGGTGGACAAGCCTGTGGCGAAAAACACCTTCGACAGTGGGCGCGCGACGTCGCCGTCCGCTTCGCGCAAACCGCAATCGCCGACCTTGCCGATGCTGCGCACGCTTGACGATTTGCGCAGTGTCGACGGGGTCAACGATGCGCTGTTGGCGAAACTGGCGCCGTACCTGACGGTGATTCCGGCGACCACCTGGCTCAATGGCAACACGGCCACGGCGCCGGTGCTGGCGGCGTATGTGCCGGGGTTGTCGCTGGAGCGGGCGCAGGCGTTGATCAATGAGCGTGACGCCGGGCGCTGGTTTATCAATCGCGGGGATTTCGTCAATCGGCTGCGACTGCCGCAACTGGAGATCACCAGCGTCAAGGTCGGCATCACCAGTGACTGGTTCCGGCTGCGCGGGCAGGCGCGGCGGGATCAGCGGCGGGTCAGCCTCGATGCGTTGTTGCATCGCAGTCAGGATCGTTTGCCACAAGTGATCTGGTCGCGGGTGGGCGTATGAGCCCGTTGCGCGTGAGTTTGCCGCCGCTGGCGGAGCTGAGTCTCGACAGTGAAGTGGATTGTGCTTGGCTGGATCGTCAGGGGCAGGTCGTGCGCCAGGAACGCGCGCGGCTCGGCGCGCTGCCGAAGCAACCGTTGGTTTGCTTTCTGCACCCGTCGGACAGCCTGTTGGCGAGTATCGATCTGCCGCCGTTGCCCGCGAACAAAACCGCTGCCGCTGTGCAATGTGCGGCGCAGGCCTTGATGCTCGGCGACAGCGCCGAGATGCACATCGCCCACAGTGCTCGCAATGAAAGCGGCCAGGTGCAGATTGCCTGGGTAGCACGCAAGGATTTGCAGCACCTCGGGCAATTCGGCTTGAACCTAAAAGGCCTGTACCCGGCGGTCTACAGCTTGCCGGTGATGGCTGGCGGTGTCGGCTGCCTGCACGACGATCATCTGTTGCTGCGCCACGGCCCGAATGCGGCGCAGGTGCAGCCGATGATCGACGAAGCGTGGCTGCTGGAAACCGGTCTGCCGGCGCACTGGATCGGTGACGGCGCGCCTGAGGCGGTGCAATCGACATTGGCCGACACGCAACGCTGCTCCGGCCCGTTGCCGAACTGGGGCCTGCATGGCGGCCTCCAGCAACCGGGCGCAGAGCATCGCGGTTGGGGCAGGGCGCTCGGTTGTTGTGCGCTGGCAATGGCGGTGTGGGTGATCGGTTTGAACCTGTACGCCGCCCGCGAGGCCGGGCAGGGCCAGCAGCTCAAGGCGCAGATGGCGCAACGGGTGAAGCAGGCGTTCCCCGAGTTGCCGGTGATCCTCAATCCGCTGCAACAGGCCCGCCAGCAAATCTCTGCGCGCCAGCAAGGCGCGGTGGATGCGCCGGGGCAGGATTTCACGCGGCTGGTGTCGCAGGCCGGCAGCGGCATGCCGTCGATGGCCGGTACGGTGCAGCGGCTGGAGTTTGTCGACGGCGCGTTGCAATTGAGTCTGCTGCCCGAGGCGCGGCGTTCGGGCAACGACAAGGATTGGCAAGGCACGTTGGCCCAGGCCGGCATCAGCATCAGCCCGAATGACGACGGCTGGGTCTTGCGCCCGGCCGGCGAGGCGACCGCCACCACCGACAACGACGACAGCAGCGGAGCCGAAGATGAATAGCCCATCGCTTGCGAAATACCGCGCCGGTTGGCAGCGCTTCAATGCTCAGTTGCAGGCCCGTTGGCAGCCGTTGGCCGTGCGGGAAAAACGCATGGTCGGCGGCATGGCGGCGCTGTTGCTGGGGCTGTTTGTGTGGGTGGCGTTGATTCAGCCGCCGCTGAAGAAGATCGCCGCCTCGCAAGTCGAAACGCCAAAACTGCGCGCCCAGGCCGAAGCGCTGGAAGTGCTGTTGCGCGACGTCAGCGTGCGCCCCGACGGGCAAAACCTGGAGCAGTCGCTGCAACAGACCTTGCAGGCCAGCGGACTGGGCGGCCATTACCAATTGGCGGCCGCGTCCGCTGGCTGGCAGTTGACCTTCGACGCCGCACCGGCCGACGCCGTGCTCGACTGGCTGCTGAGCCAACCCCGGAATTTTTCACTGCAAGTAGTCGAGGCCCGTCTGCAACGCGCAGACGACGCCGCGACCGATGACACGGCCGGCACTCTGTCGGGCACCGTACGCATGGATCAGGCGCTGGGCGCTAAGGAAGCTTCATGAAGGGGTCAGGATCCAAACGCATGGCGTTGCCGATGCTGTTGATGGCATTGAGCGCGTGCAGCAACACCACGCCACCGAATCAACCGCCGCTGCTGGTGGACAGCGAACTCGGCCGGCCGCTGGCCAACACCCAGCGCAGTGGCGACGCGGTGCTCGACCGCGAGCGGGCGCAGGCTCAGGTCAGACCTGCGCCGAAGCAATTGCACAACATCACCGAACGCGCCCGCAGTGGCGGTTCGGTTCGGGGCACGACGTTGCCGGCCAATCCGTTGGGCGATCAACCGGTGACGCTGAATTTCGTCGATGCCGATATTCAAGCGGTGGTGCGAGCGTTGTCGCGCTCCACTGGTCAGCAGTTTCTGGTCGACCCTCGGGTCAAGGGCAACCTGACGCTGGTCTCCGAGGGCCAGGTACCGGCGCATCAGGCTTACGACATGTTGCTGGCGGCGCTGCGCATGCAGGGTTTCAGCGTGGTGGACGTCGGCGGCGTGGCGCAGGTGGTGCCGGAGGCCGATGCCAAGTTGCTCGGCGGGCCGATCTACAGCGCCGACAAACCGGCCGGCAACGGCATGCTCACCCGCACGTTCCGCCTGCAATACGAGAACGCGGTGAACCTGATCCCGGTGCTGCGCCCGATCGTGTCGCCGAACAACCCGATCAACGCCTATCCGGGCAACAACACCATCGTCGTCACCGACTACGCCGAGAACCTCACGCGGGTCGCGCAACTGATTCAGGGCATCGACACCCCGAGCGCCATCGACACCGACGTGGTGCAGATCCAGAACGGCATCGCCGCCGACATCGCGCCGATGGTCGCCGACCTGCTCGACGCACCGGGCAATGACCCGACGCAGAAAATCGCGGTGATCGGCGACCCGCGCTCCAACACCATCATCATCCGCGCCGGCAGCCCCGAACGCACGGAGCTGGCGCGCAACCTGATCTACAAACTTGACAACGCCCAGAGCAACCCGAGCAACCTGCACGTGGTTTATCTGCGTAACGCTCAGGCCGGCAAACTGGCCCAGGCACTGCGCGGCTTGCTCACCGGCGAGAGCGACAGCGGCACCAGCGACAGTGCGCGTTCGGTGCTCAGCGCCATGGGCAGCTCCACCAACTCGAGCGGTGGGCAGAACGGCCAGAGCGGCACGCAAACCAACGGCAGCACTTCGACCACCAACAGCGGCAGCACCGGCGGCAGTTACGCTCAGGGCAGCAGCACCAACAGCGGCAGCAGCAATGCGCAAAGCAGCGAACAGAACGTCGCCTTCAGCGCCGGCGGTGTGACCATTCAGGCCGACGCCACGACCAACACCTTGCTGATTTCCGCGCCGGAACCGCTGTACCGCAACCTGCGCGAAGTCATCGACCTGCTCGACCAGCGCCGCGCCCAAGTTGTGATCGAGAGCCTGATCGTCGAAGTCGGCGAGGACGATGCCAGCGAATTCGGTGTGCAATGGCAGACCGGCAATCTGGCTGGCAATGGCGTGATCGGCGGCGCCAACCTCGGTGGTTCGGGGATCAACGTCAACGGCAAGACCAGTGTCGACGTGTTGCCCAAAGGCTTGAACCTCGGCTACGTCAACGGCACCGTCGATATCCCCGGCATCGGCAAGATTCTCGACCTGAAAGTGCTGGCCCGGGCCCTGAAGAGCAAGGGCGGCACCAACGTGCTGTCGACGCCGAACCTGCTGACCCTGGACAACGAAGCCGCGAGCATTTTTGTCGGCCAGACCATCCCGTTTGTCAGCGGCAGCTATGTCACCGGCGGCGGGGGCACCAGCAACAACCCGTTCCAGACCGTGACCCGCGAAGAGGTCGGTTTGAAGCTCAACGTGCGGCCACAGATTTCCGAGGGCGGTACGGTGAAGCTCGACATCTATCAGGAAGTCAGCAGCATCGACGAACGTGCTTCGGCTGCTTCGACCTCGGCGGGGATCGTCACCAGCAAACGTGCGATCGACACCAGCATCCTGCTCGACGACGGGCAAATCATGGTGCTCGGCGGTCTGCTGCAGGACGGCTACAGCCAGAGCAATGACGCGGTGCCTTGGCTCTCGAACATTCCGGGGCTGGGCGCGCTGTTTCGCAACGAACGCCGCTCGATCACCAAGACCAACCTGATGGTGTTCCTGCGCCCGTACATCATTCGCGACAGCGCGGCGGGGCGCAGCATCACGCTTAACCGTTACGACTTCATGCGCCGTGCTCAGGGCGGTCTGCAACCGGAACGCAGCTGGGCGATGCCGGACATGCAGGCGCCGCAATTGCCGACCGCAGCGCAAGGCGTGCCGGCGACGCTGCCGGGCACCGGCCCGCGCGCGACCATCAAAGCGGTGCCGCTGCAATGAGCGCATTGCCTTACGCCTGGGCCAAGGCGCAGCGGATTCTGCTGCGCGACGGCGTGCTGACGGTGTGCCCGTCGACGCCGGGCTGGTCGATCAGCGAGGTGCGCCGGCAGTTCGGCGCGGCCAGGCTTGAGCGGGTGCGCGATGACGAACTCGACGGCTTGCTCGCCACGGCCTACGCCGACACCGGCAGCGCGGCGGCGGTGGTGGGCGCAGCGGAAAACGAAGTCGACCTCGACCGCCTGATGCAGGACATGCCGGAAATCACCGACCTGCTCGACACCCAGGACGGCGCGCCGGTAATCCGCATGATCAACGCCTTGCTCACCCAGGCGGCGCGGGACGAGGCCAGCGACATTCACATCGAACCGTTCGAGACCCATTCGGTGGTGCGCTACCGGGTCGATGGCACCCTGCGCGACGTGGTCTCACCGCGCAAGGCGTTGCACGGTGCGTTGGTGTCGCGGATCAAGATCATGGCGCAGCTCGATATCGCCGAAAAACGCTTGCCGCAGGACGGGCGCATTGCGTTGCGCGTAGCGGGGCGGCCCATCGACATTCGTGTTTCCACCGTGCCCACCGGCCATGGCGAGCGGGTGGTGATGCGCTTGCTGGACAAGCAGGCCGGGCGTTTGCATCTCGAAACGTTGGGCATGGACGCGCAGGTGCTGGCCAAACTCGATCACCTGATACGCCAGCCCCACGGCATCGTGTTGGTCACCGGCCCCACCGGTAGCGGCAAAACGACAAGTCTCTATGCGGCACTGGCGCGGCTCGATGCGAGCACCAGCAACATCCTCACCGTAGAAGACCCGGTGGAATACGACTTGCCGGGCATCAGCCAGATTCAGGTCAACGCCAAGATCGACATGACATTCGCCCTCGCGCTACGCGCCATTTTGCGGCAGGACCCGGACATCATCATGATCGGCGAGATCCGCGATTTGGAAACTGCGCAGATCGCGGTGCAGGCTTCGCTGACCGGTCACCTGGTGCTCGCGACGTTGCACACCAACGATGCGGTGTCGGCGGTCAACCGCCTGGTCGACATGGGCGTCGAACCGTTTCTGCTGGCCTCGTCGATGCTTGGGGTGTTGGCGCAGCGGCTGGTGCGGCGGCTGTGCAACCAGTGCAAACAGGAAGACCCGGCCACCCCCAGCACCTGGCGCCCGGTCGGTTGTGCGGCGTGCAATCACACCGGTTACAGCGGTCGTACCGGCATTCATGAGTTGTTCTGCATCGACGACGACATCCGCACCCTGATTCACCAAGGGGCAGGGGAGCAGGCGTTGCGTGCGGCCGCGAGCAAGGCCGGGATGTTCAGCCTGCGCGAGGACGGCGAGCGCTGGATTCGCAGCGGTGCCACGGCGCCGGAAGAAATCCTTCGTGTGACACGGGACGCCTGATGAATCGCTATCGTTTTGAAGCCGCCGATGCCAGCGGCAAGATCGAGTCCGGGCATCTGGAGGCGGACAGTCAAGGCGCCGCGTTCGGCGTGCTGCGCGGTCGTGGCTTGACGGCGTTGTCGGTGGAGAAGGAAAGCAACGTCTCCCAGCATGGCGGCGGTGGATTGTTCAGTGCACGGCTGTCGGACAACGACCTGGCGTGGGCCACCCGGCAACTGTCGAGCCTGCTCGGCGCCAGTCTGCCGCTGGAGGCCGCGCTGAGCGCCACGGTCGAACAGGCGGAAAAAAAGCACATCGCCCACACCCTCAGCGCCGTTCGTGCCGACGTGCGCAGCGGCATGCGCCTGGCCGAAGCGCTGGCGGCGCGGCCACGGGATTTTCCGGAGATTTACCGGGCGCTGATTGCGGCGGGCGAGGAGTCCGGGGATCTGGCGCAGGTGATGGAGCGGCTGGCGGATTACATCGAGGAACGCAACAACCTGCGCGGCAAGATTCTCACCGCGTTCATCTATCCGGGCGTGGTCGGGCTGGTGTCGATCGGCATCGTGATTTTCCTGTTGAGTTACGTGGTGCCGCAGGTGGTGAGCGCGTTTTCCCAGGCGCGGCAGGATCTGCCGGGGCTGACGCTGGCGATGCTCAATGCCAGTGATTTCATCCGTGCCTGGGGCTGGTTGTGCGCAGGCGTCATGGCCGGCGCGTTCTGGAGCTGGCGCCTGTATTTGCGCAACCCGGCGGCGCGTTTGAGTTGGCATCATCGGGTGTTGAAGTTGCCGCTGATCGGGCGGTTTGTGCTGGGGCTGAACACCGCACGGTTCGCCTCGACGCTGGCGATTCTCGGCGGCGCCGGGGTGCCGTTGTTGCGGGCGCTGGAGGCGGCACGGCAGACCTTGTCGAATGATCGCTTGAGTCTGAGCGTCAATGAGGCCACTGCCAAGGTGCGAGAGGGCGTCAACCTGGCGGCAGCGCTGAAAGTGGAGAACGTGTTCCCGCCGGTGCTGATTCACCTGATCGCCAGCGGCGAGAAAACCGGTGCGCTGCCGCCGATGCTCGAACGCGCCGCACAAACCCTGTCCCGCGATATCGAGCGCCGGGCGATGGGTATGACTGCGCTGCTTGAACCGCTGATGATTGTGGTGATGGGCGGGGTGGTGTTGGTGATTGTGATGGCGGTGCTGTTGCCGATCATCGAGATCAACCAGTTGGTGCAGTAGTGCTATGCCTGATGTCTGGAGGTTGCCTGTTCCGGCCTCTTCGCGGGCAAGCCCGCTCCCACAGTGGTCGGTGTTGTTAATGCAATTTTCTTCCCAACACAAAAATCTGTGGGAGCTGCGGTGCGACGATTCGACTTGCCAGCGATAGGGCCAGTCAGAGCAATAAATAATTCAGCATTTTTGCAAAGGATTCTCCAGCACCCGAGCCTCGATCCAGCCATCCTCGGGTTCTCCTTTCTGTCATCTGCAACGGCCCTTCAAGGGCTGTGGCCCATTCCCTCGAAAAGCTTGCCGTAGACACTCCGGCCAACCCCCGGAACACCCGAGAAATTCCCTCGAAAATCACCTCGCACCTCCCGAGGTTTTTTCCTTTATCTGTCACCGGAAACTGCGAATTTCTCAGTGCGACTTAACCACGGACCCCGCTTGCGAAGGTCGGCGGTGAGTCTTCCCAGTGTCATGCAAGTCCCCTGAAAACCTGTGTTCACAACCAACGTTGAAAAGGAGATTCTTCATGTTCAAGCGCACTCTGATCGCAGCCTCACTGACTGTCGCCGCATTGGCCTCCGCCCAGGCCATGGCCGTAACCGGTGGTGGCGCTTCACTGCCTGCCGCTCTGTACAAAGGTTCTGCCAACAGCATCCTGCCAGCCAACTTCAGCTACGAAGTCACCGGCAGCGGTGTTGGTAAATCCGCGTTCCTGACCAACAATGCCGCCCTGTTCAAAACCACCGGTACTGTGCATTTCGCCGGTAGCGACTCGATCCTCAGCGCTTCGGAAATCAGCACCTACAACACCACCTACAGCGGTTCGTACGGCCCGCTGATCCAACTGCCTTCGGTGGCTACTTCGGTTGCCATTCCTTACAAAAAGGCCGGTCAGACCGCTCTGAACCTGACCAGCACACAGCTGTGTGATGCGCTGTCCGGCAACGTCACCACTTGGGGCGCCCTGTTGGGTACCACCGACAGCACCCCGATCCGCGTGGTTTACCGCAACGTTTCCAGCGGCACGACTGAAATCCTCAGCCGTCACCTGGCTTCGGTCTGCCCGACCAAGTTCGCCGTCAACTCCACCTTCACCAACGCTCGTCTGCCAGCCGGTTCCGCGCTGCCATCGAACTGGGTCGGCGTTGCCAACACCTCTGACGTCGCCACTACCGTCAACGCGGTCGATGGTTCGATCGGTTATGTCGGTCCGGACGGTGTGAACGCTGCCAGCAACGCTGTGGTTGCGCGCATCAACAGTGTTCAGCCAACCAGCCTCAACGTGACCCTGGCTCTGGGTTCGGCGCCACTGCCAACCACCCCTTCGGACCCATCGCAATGGGTACCGGTCGTTGCCAATCCAACCTCCGGTTATCCAATCGTGGCTTACACCAACTTCATCTTCGGCCAGTGCTACAAGGACGCAGCCGTGGCCGCTGATGTCAAAGCCTTCCTGACCACTCACTACAGCAACCCAGGCAACAACACCGCGACCAGTGCCCACGGTTTCATCCCGGTTCCTACCGGCTGGAAAAATGCTGTGACCGCCAACTTCATCACCAACTCCTCGGGCAACAACCTGGACATCAACAACGCCAACGCCTGCAACACCGTCGGCCGTCCTCAGTAACACCTGCTGTCGTAACGCATGGCGGCAACCTTCGGGTTGTCGCCATTTTTTTTGCCCGGTAATCGCCGCCAATTACTCCCCGAACATGAAGTTTGTGTGACATCCGTTCGGTCGCGCCCCTCGCCAACCGCCTATGTCGTAACCGCAGGCAGTTGCCGGCCCGCAGCCTAGTTTGGCAATCAAAAAGGATTTCGTAGTGATGCTCGCTCGCCCATCCCGTCGCAATGCCCGTGTCCCGTTGTTCAAGCGTGAAGCCGTCGATCCGGCACTGTGGCTGCTCAAGCCGCTGGCGCAGGCCGTGGCGTTGTGTCTGGTGGCGGGCAGCGCCGAGGCCGCGACGGCGTTCAGTTCCGGCTGGTTCGCCGCCAAGGGCGCTGCGCAACAGACCGCCGCCGCGCGACCGGGGGGGGCCGGGTTGCCGGGGATGACCCCGCCGCTGGCGCAACAGCAGAAAGCCAGCCAACAATTGCAACGCTCGTTGCAGACACTCAACAACACCGTCGCGGCGATTGCCGCCCAACAGGCTGCGCAAGCCGCCGGGCGGGCGGCTGCATTGGGCAGCGTTCAGTTTGTACCGGACGGCCTAGGCGAGGGTGGATTGAAGGTCGACAACGGCCTCACGCAAGGCTGGCAGAACGCGACCGGCCCGCAGCAGACGCAAGCCGACGGCAAGACCACGGTGACAATCGGGCAGACCGCCGACAAAGCGATTCTCAATTGGGAAACCTTCAACGTCGGCCGCAACACCACGGTGGAATTCGCCCAGCAATCGAACTGGGCGGTGCTCAACCGGGTCAACGACCCGAATGCGCGCCCCAGCCAGATCCAGGGCCAGATCAAGGGCGCGGGCACGGTGATGCTGATCAACCGCAACGGCATCGTCTTCAGCGGCAGCAGTCAGGTCAACGTGCGTAACCTGGTCGCGGCGGCGGCCAACATCACCGACATCCAGTTCCGTGACCGCGGGCTGTACTTCGACAGCACGGGCAGCCAGCCGACCTTCACCGACGCCGCAGGCAAAGTGCTGGTGGAGCGGGGCGCGTCCATCGTCACCCACAAGCCAGCGGTCTCCACCGACGCCGGCGGTTACGCCTTGCTGCTCGGCAACGAAGTGCAGAACGACGGCAGTATCAGCACCGCCAAGGGGCAGACCGTACTCGGCGCGGGCGATCGCTTCTACATTCGCAAAGGTTCCGGCACCCAGGGCAACGTTTACTCGACCACGTTCGGCAACGAAGTGACGCCGGGCTTCAAGGCCGACAGCGCGGCCGGAAAAGTCACCAACAATGGCCTGATACAAGCCGCCACCGGCGACATCACGTTGACCGGCCACGAGGTGGTGCAGAGCGGTGTGCTGCTCGCCAGTACCTCGGTCGCCACTCGCGGCACGATTCATTTACTCAACCCCGCCACCGACACCGCCGGCAGCGTCACGCTGGGGCAGGGCAGTGCCACGGCAATCATGCTCGACAGCAGTGATTTGACTGCGCTCGACAGCCAGCATCGGGCGGCGTTGGCCGGAGTCGATGCGAACAACCGGATCCGCAGCGACCAGTCACGGATCGACATTCAGAGCGGCGGCAGCGTCGAGTTCCAGAACGGTTCGATCACCCTTGCCACGGGCGGTCAGGTGGCGGTGGCCGCGCAACGCCGTAGCCTGGTGCGCGACGGTGCGCTGATCGATGTGTCCGGCGCCATCGGCGTGAAAGTGGCGATGGAATCCAACAGCATCAAGATCAACGTTCAGGGCAATGAGCAGCGCGACGCCTCGGCCAACCGCGAGAAAGGCGCTCTCAACAGCAACGACGTGTGGGTCGATGTGCGTGAGTTGGTGTATGTGCCCGCCGGCACCAACGGCTACGCCAGTGATCGCTGGTACACCGCCGGTGGCTTGCTGGAAGTCGGCGGTTACCTCGGCACTCAAGGCCACAGCATCGGCGAATGGATGGCTCAGGGTGGCAACGTGACGTTCAGCGGCAACGACGTGGTTACCGAGAAGGGGTCGCTGATCAACCTGTCCGGTGGCACCCTCGATGTGCAGAGCGGGTTCATTCGCCAGAGCTGGCTGCGCGGGGCGGACGGGCGTTTGTACGAAGTATCCAGGGCGCCGGGAGATTTGCTCTACAGCGGTTTGTACAAGGGTTATGAAGATCACAGCGAACGTTGGGGGCAGACGAGTTTTTTCTATAACCCGCTGATCGCCCCGCGCGAGCGCTTCGAGTCCGGCTACACCGTGGGTCGCGATGCCGGGCAGTTGGTGATCGCCACACGCAGCGCGGTGCTCAACGGACAGTTGAGCGGCGATGTGTTTCAGGGCGAGCGCCAGACTCAAGCCCCGCGTGCCGTACTCGACGGATACGAGCAGAGCCAGACCGCGCGGGCCCGGCGCGCTCAGCTGCTGATCGGCACCTACACCCCGACCTGGGCGGCGGCGACCGGTGGGTTGCAATACGCCCTCAACCCCGTGCTGGATCAAGTGCAGATCGGTGGCGATCGATCAATGGGCGGCAACGATCTGGATTTGACGGGCGCGGTGTCCGAAGAACGTACCGGCAAGCTGTTCCTCGATGCCGATCAGCTCAATGGCTTTCGTCTCGGGACGTTGAAGGTGTCAGCCACGCAGGGGATCACGGTCAACGACGGGGTGACGGTCGATGCCGGTGGCGATATCACGCTGTACGCACCGGATGTGCAGGTCAACGCCAGCCTGACCGCACGTGGTGGCAGCCTGCGCCTGGGCAACGTGCTCAATCAGTTCACCAATACGCTGGCCGACACTCAGCTCAAGCCTTCAGCCGGCAAAACGGCCAAGGTGAGCGTGGCCGAAGGTGTGCACCTCGATACCCGAGGTCTGTGGAGCAACTTGCGCACCGCCCCGGACGACACCGCCAGCCTCGCGTACCTGAACGGTGGCTCGATTTCGATCCGCAGCAGCGCGGACATCGACCTCGCAGCCGGCAGCGTACTGGACGTTTCGTCCGGCGGCGCACTGCTGGCCAACGGCAAGACCCGCGGCGGCAAGGGCGGTGACCTGAACGTGGAGTCCAGCGCGATTTCCGCGCCGGGCACATCGCACCTGACGCTCGACAGCGACGTGCGCGGTTACGGTGTGACCGGCGGCGGTACGCTGACGGTGCAGGCCAACAAAGTACGGATCGGCGTATCCGACAAAGCGCTGGCCGACAACACGCTGCAACTGGCGCCGGATCTGTTCGCCAAGGGTTTCTCCGCTTACAACATCATTGGTGTGAGCGGGCTGGAAGTCGCCGACGGTACGGCCATCGAGGTGGCGATGCCGGTTTATCGCTTCGGTGATGCGGTAAGCGGTCAGGCCAGTGGCGCCGATCCACAATCCGCGCTGCAGCTCTGGACCCCGACGCTGTACCAGGAAAACCCGACCAAGGGCCTGCTGACCCAACGCAGCGGCGCGAGCCTGACGTTGCAGGCCGGGGCCAGCCTGATCAGCCTGATAGACCCTGCCAACAGTGCGCTGACACTCAGCCAGGGCTCACGGATCAGTGTCGATCCAGGCCAGCGCATCAACCTGCGCGGTGCCGGGCAAATCACCGTCGATGGCGAACTGAATGCGTGGGGCGGCACGGTCGATATTCGTCAGCAGCAGTTCGGCTTCAACGATGTCGCCACCGCCTCGCAGGAGGCGGACAGCAACGTCCATAACCGTTCGATCTGGATCGGCGAACACGCGGTACTAGACGTGGCCGGCCGTGTCGACACGGCCGTCGATGCACTGGGGCGTGTGTACGGTCAGGTCGGCAAGGGCGGCAGCATCATCATCGGCGGGGAAATCGACACAAAACGCGGCACGGCGACCTCCGCCGATGCGTATGTGATCGTGCGCAACGGCGCACGCCTGGAGGCATCCGGTGCCGAGGGTGTACTGAATGTTGCCGGCCAGGGGCCGACCCGAATTGCCACCGATGGTGGGCGCATTGCCTTGAGTTCCTACAACGGCCTGTTCATCGACGGCCGCCTGAATGCCGCCGCCGGTGGCGCCGGTGCGGCGGGCGGGCGTCTGGACATCGCTCTGGATACACCGTTGTACAGCCGTGACCACGCCAGCAACGGCGTGCGAGCAGCCCGTGAAATGATCATCGGCCAAGGCCCGGGCAATGCGCTGCTGCCGGTTGACCTGCAGCCGGGAGATACCGCAGAAAGCTTGCGTTATGGCCGGGCCCGTCTGAGCGCCGATCAGTTGATGGCCGGCGGCTTCGACAACCTCAACCTGTTGAGCAATGGCTTGCTGTCGTTCGAGGGGGACGTCGCGCTGCACATGAACCAGAGCCTGAGCCTGTATGCCGGCTCACTGTCTCTGGCTGTAGCGTCAAAAGACAACGCCCGGGTCGATCTGGCGGCGCCTTACCTGCGTCTGTCAGGCATCGGCAGTTATTTCATCTCCAACGGGTACATCCGTCCCCAGGTCATGAACACCCCGACCACCCACCTTTCCGCCGGGCAATTCACCGCCACGGCGAACCTGCTGGACGTTGGCAACAGCCTGTCGTTCGGCACTTCGGGCTCGATCCTGCAAAGCGACGCATCGGCCGTGCAGGTCAGTCGGCGGAGCTTCGATCAGGTGTCGCTCGCCAGCCGTGGCGATTTACGCTTCCTGGCGCCGACCAGCAATGCCGGTAAAACCGAGTTGTGGACGCCCGGCGATCTGAGCCTCGGCGCCGCGCAGATCTATCCCGCCAGCGGTGCCACCGCCGAAGTGCGAGTGGGCTACCAGAGCGTGCAACCGGATGTGATTCCGCTGCGCACGCTGCGTATCGAAAGCCTGGCGCCGGCGCCGCAAGCGCTGCCGTATTCGGTGTTCGGCAACCTGATGCTGGCGGCCGGCCGGATCGAGCAGGGCGGTGTCATTCGGGCACCGCTGGGGTTGATCACGCTGGGTGACGATCTGGTGATCAAAACCCGTGAAGTGCAGTTGTTGCCGGGCAGTGTGACGTCCGTCAGCGGCGCCGGCCTGGTGATGCCTTACGGCGGCACCACCGACGGCATCGACTATCGCTACAACGGCAAGTCGGTGGTGTTGCGGGGGATCACCGGCAGTTTCGGCACCACGCTTGAAACCGGTGTGACATTGACCTCGCAATACGTTGATGTGCAGAACGGCGCATTGATCGACCTGTCGGGCGGTGGCGATTTGCGCGGTGCCGGTTTCGTGTCCGGGCGGGGAGGCTCGACGGACGCGCGTTTCAATCCGCTGGTGCGCAATGCCAGCGATGGCACCTTCAGCCTGCCGGGACTGGGCAGCAATCCGGTGTATGCCATCGTCCCCGGCAATCAGAGTGCTTACGCGCCGATGCTCGCCGAAGCGGGGGCAGTGGACCCGCGAATCGGCCAGCAGATTACCGTAGGGGCTGGCGTGCCGGGTCTGGCGGCGGGAACGTACACGCTGCTGCCATCAACGTTCGCCTTGCTGCCCGGCGCATTCAGGGTCGAGGTCAACGGGCAGGCCACGCCTGCCGCAATGGGGCCGGCACTGAAAATGCGCAACGGATCGTGGAGCAGCTCGGGGCAGTTGTCGATTGCCAACACCGGTTTGCACGACAGCCTGGCCAGTCAGGTGATTCTGACTCCGGCAGATGTACTGCGCCGCTATTCCCAGTACAACGAGACCGGTTTCACTCAGTTCATCAAAAGCGATGCGGCGCGGCGTGGATTGCCACGGGCATTGGCACCGATGGACGGCAAGACCCTGAACCTGCGTCTGGTGAACGGTGGCGACCACGCGACGGCGCTGGACTTCAAAGGGCAGGCGCTGTTCAACGCCGACGCTGGCGGGGTGCCGGGCACGGCGGTCGTTCGTGGGGGTAATGCAGCCCAGAGTTTCGAGATTCTCGGTGCAGGACGTTCACCTACGCCAGGCTTCAAGGGCGTTTCTCTGTATGCCGATGCCCTCAATAACCTGAACGCCGGACGCCTGACCGTCGGCTCACTGCCGATAGTGGACTACAGCGCCGCAGGCAACATGATCACGTTCACCGGTGACACTTCCGCGATCACGCTGCGTGACGGCGCCATCCTGTCGGCTCCGGAAGTATTGCTGCGCACGGCTTCGCCGGCTGGCGGCATCACTATCGAAGCCGGTGCCGGGATCAACACTCTGGGGCGTGGCGACGTAGCCTATGATTCCTCGGCCGGTTTCATCTATCAGCCGGGTGCGGCCAGTCTGCTGTTGGTCTCCAACGGTTGGACCAACGTGCTGGCGCCTGATGTGGGGACGGACACCACCGGTGCCGGTAGCTTGCGGATCGGCACATGTTCAACGACCGTGTGCAACAACCCGGCGCTGCTCTATTCCAACGGCAGTATCACCGCCGCCACTGACAAACAGTTCGAGCTGGACGAGGCGGTCCGCTTCGGCACCCGCCATTTGGCGCTGGCGGTCGGTGCGGTCAACGCCGGCAGTGCGCAGGCGTTGGCGGCGGCGGGCATTCGAGTCCCGGCCGGTCTGACGCTGAACCAGAATGTCCTCGACCGACTGTTGCGCGGGGACACTCAATTCGGGGCGCCGGCGCTGGAAACCCTGAGCCTGACAACGCGCGATGCCTTCAACTTCTTTGGCAGCGTCACCCTCGACACACTGGACCCGCAGACCGGCCAGAGCAAACTGCAGAATCTGGTCCTCGCCACGCCCGCGATCTATGGTCTGGGCGACACCGGCGACGTGGCGCGCATCCGCACCGCCAATCTGATCTGGAACGGCGCGACCCAGGATCCCGGCACTGTGATCAGTGGCGGGGCCGGTACGGGACGCGGGACGCTGGACATCCAGGCGCAACGCATCGAGTTCGGTTACGGCCCCAACCCGCAACCCAGTGGCCTGGACCAGAACGATCGGCTGGTGCTCGGCTTTGCCGACGTCAACCTGTCAGCCAGCGAACGCATCACTGCCAACCACAAAGGCAGCCTGGCGGTGTATCAGGAGCAGGGCGCTTACGATCCGCTCAAAGGTTACGCCTACAGTGGCGGCAATCTGAATCTGCGCACGCCGTTGCTCACCGGCGAAGCCGCGTCGGTCAACCGGCTCAAGGCTGGCGGCAGCCTGATGCTGAGCGGTGCCGGCGCCTCGGGGGTAGCCGATGCGTTGGGCGCAGAGCTGACGCTTGAGGCGCGCGATGTGCTGCTCGACAGCCACATCGCCCTGGCCAGCGGCAAACTGGTGGTCAAGGCCGAGGGCGATGTGAACCTTGCCGGCGGTGCGCAACTGGATGTGGCCGGACGCACGCTGCCATTCAATGACATCAACAAGTACAGCTGGGGTGGCGACATCGCGCTGTACAGCAGCAATGGCAATATCCGCCAGGCCGCCGGTTCGCGGATCGACCTGTCAGCGCGCAACAATCAGGCCGGCAACCTCAGCGCCGTGGCGCTCGGGGCAGGAGCGGGTGTTGTCGATCTGCAAGGGCAGATCCTCGGTGCCAGTAGTGGTTATTACGATGCCGGCGGCACGTGGGTGCCCTACAAGGCGGCTGGCGTAGACATCCGGGCGCAACAATTGGGCGGCGATCTGAACCAGGCCTTTGCTTCGCTCAACCAGCGCCTGAACGAAGGCCAGGTGTTCGGCAGCCGCAGCTTCCAGCTCAAGCAAGGCAACCTGCTGATTGGCGATGGGCTAAAGGCTGGAGAAATCAATGTCTCGGTGGACAACGGCAGCCTGACCGTGGCGGGCCTGATCGACGCCAGCGGCGAGCGGGTGGGCAGTATTCGCCTGGCCGGCAAAAACGGCCTGACTCTGAACGGCAACGCGGTGCTCGACGCCCATGGTCGTGTGCTGCGGGTTGACAGCTACGGCAAGATCATCGATGCGCCGAACCGCGCCATGGTCGAGCTGACGTCCGGTGACGGCACGTTGGCCCTGGCCTCCGGTGCGCGGATCGACCTGCGCCATGGCACCGATACGCCGCCCGGCAATCTGCCGGGACGACGTGATGGCTTGCCCCGTGGCACGCTGGAGCTGAATGCCCCGCGCCTTGGCGGCAACGACGTTGCCATCGATGCCAGCGGTGCGCTGGACATCGAGGGCGCGCGCAGCATTTCGCTCAACGCCACGCGCCGCTACACCGACGCCGTTGATGGCAGTGATCCGGCGGCGAGCGGACGTCCTTATCAGGTGATCGATCAGGCTTACCTGAACCGTATTCATGCCGACAGCACGACGTTCATCAATGCGGCACTGGGCAACAGCGACTTGCTGCAGCGCAAACTGGCCGGTCTGAACAGCGCCAGCTATGTGGACGTTTTTCACTTGCGTCCCGGCGTCGAAATCGCCAGCAAGACCGCCGATGGCGACCTGGTGGTACAGGGCGATCTGGACTTGTCCGGCTATCGTTACGCCAGCCTCAATCCGCACACGCAGAAGACGACGGTCTACGGTTCCGGCGAGTCCGGCAGCCTGGTGATTCGTGCCGGGGGCAACCTGGATATCTACGGCAGCATCAACGACGGTTTTGCCCCGCCACCCGAGACAGTGGACGATGCCGGCTGGAAGCTGTTGCCGGGCGTGCAGCCATTTGGTGGGGATCTGATCGTGCCGGGGGCGGGTGTTTCGTTGGCCGAAGGCACCCAGTTCCCGGTGGGCGCTGTCTTGAACTATGACTTGCCGATCCAGGCCGCGACCCTGGCCGCCGGCACGTTGTTACCGACCCAGGGCACGCTGGCCGCACCGTACACTTTCAGCGCCGGAACGGTACTGGCCGGCGCGCTGCACGACGCGGGAGGCAACCTGTTGTACGCCGCCGGAACATTGCTGACTGACAGCCTGACCTTGCCGGCAGGCAGTCGACTGGGCGCCGGTATCCGGCTGAACAAAAGTGCATCCCTGCAAGCGATGCGCTGGCCTAAAGGTGTACCGCTGCCGGGAGCGGTCGATGTGGATAATCGTACCTTCGGTGTAAAACTCAGCGGTTCGCTGGCGCTGTTGCGAGGCTCGCTGATTCCGTCAATGACCAACGTGGTGTTGGCCGACGGCACCGTGTTCATCGACCTTCGTGCCGTGTCCGGCACACAGCAGGGCCGCAACTGGGCCATAGCGAGCATGTTGCCGTCGGGCAGTGCTTCGTGGTCGATGCGCGTGGTGGCCGGGGGCGATCTCTCGGCGGCGGACAACCGCGCACTGAAGCCGCTGACCACCGAGGGCAATCTGCGTCTGGCCGATACCCATTACGGGATGAAGGTCACCGAGGCGCCACCCAAAATGGTGTGGAGCCCGGACAATATCTATGGATTCACGCCTTACGAACCCGTATCGGACGAGTACCTGGCGATTTGCGGCATCGACGAAACGGCCTGCGCGCCGATTGCACGCTGGACGTGGGCGCCGGACAACTGGCTGGGCATCCCGGCCGGTACGCCGATGAGCGACGATGAAGTGGCAGGTTATTGCGGGTTCGATCCGTCGCTGTGCCAGGAGAACAAGTCTGGCGTCTCGGCGCAGACCCATTCGCAAATGTTCAGCGTATTGCGCACCGGTACCGGTGATCTGGATCTGCTGGCGGGCGGCAACCTGAGCATGGATTCGCCTTTTGGTGTGTACACCGCCGGCACCCAGTCAAGCGGTGTCGATGCGCGCTACGACCAGCCACGCGGACGCCTGTCTGACAATGGTTCGGTGCTCGGGAGTGCCGGTGCCGACAACGAAAAATGGGTCAACGGTGGTACGGATAGCCTCTATCAGGCCTGGTATCCGCAGTTGGGCGGCAACCTGACCATCAATGCCGGTGGCTCGGTGTCCGGTGACGTGCTGGGTCGTCGCAAGTACTCCGTCAGCGCGGCGTATCGCGAACAGGTGCCGAGCGTGGCGGTGGGTAACTGGCTGTGGCGCCAGGGCAGTGGCAATGGCGATGTGCCGACCGCGTGGTGGATCAATTTCGGCAGTTACGCCAATCAGCTATTGCCGGATGTCCAGAACAATACCGGGCCTTATCTGGTGGGGTTCACCGGATTCGGTACGTTGGGCGGCGGTAATATCAACCTGCGTGCCGGTGCCGATGGCGGCATGTTGAGGCCGATCGGCGATGGTCAGGACAATCTCAATCCCCGCAGTCAGGGCTTGATCGTGGCGGTCGGCAGCACGGGGCGGGTCGGCGATGACGGCAGTCTGCAACTGACCGGCGGCGGCGACATGGACATCCGCATCGGCGGCACACTCAACCCGTCGCTCCAGGCCCGGGCAGGTGTATCCGGAACGGCTTCGCCACGGCATGACCTGCAGGGCGCCCTGATCAACCTGCGCGGTGCGGCGCAGCTGACGGCGGGTGCGCTGGGTGGAGTCAACCTGCAATATGGCGCGTCGAACCTGTTCCATGACGTGCGCGAAACCCGCGCCTTCAATCCGTTCACCTCGACCACCGGCAATGCATCCGGTGGCCTGGTGCTGATTCCCGGTGACTCGGGCATGCGCCTCAATACCCGTGGCGATCTGGTATTGGGCGGTGCGGCGGACCCCGGACGTGTACCTTTGCAGAACTCCACGCCATTCACCGGCACTGACGGCGTTGTCCATGCCGGTGGCGGCCTGAGCGGTTTTTCGCTGTGGACCGAACGAACCGCCATCGACCTGTTTTCGGCCGGCGGCAATCTGACGCCGAGCACCCAACTGGCGGAAACCTCGGCAGAACGTCCGGTCAGCGGGCTCAACAGTTCGCCGACCGATGGCCGTTTCGTGTATCCGTCGATCTTGCGTGCGGTGGCCGGCCAAGGCTCGATTTATGCCGGATCCTCGATTGCCTACGGCGTCGGCAATGAAACGCCGGCGACGTCTTACTCATTGCTGTTGGCACCCTCTAACGCAGGGCAACTCGAACTGTTGGCCGGGGATTCAATTTACGCCGGGGGTTACGCGATCAACCAGTCAGGCGCCAGCCCGTTGGCAATCTCCACCCCGTTCAGGCCGTTTTTCAGCGGTTTTGCCAGCAACGCGGGCGGTTCGCCGATCATGAGCAATCGCAGCAGCGATGGCGTGACACCCGATAGAAACTCGCGCTATCCGTTGTTTGTGTTCGGTGCCGAGAGCTATTCAGGTCTGAGTGGTGTGCAGGCTCCGGCACGGTTCTATGCGCTGACCGGCGATCTGGTCGGTGTGCGCAGTGGCGAGACCCTGACCTTCGCGAATTCTGGGCGCACCTGGTATGAAGCAGCGGGGCCGGTGTGGATGATGGCGGGGCGAGACATCGTGGCGTCAGGCACCTATCTGGGTCAGCCTGCATCTGCGCCAACCGATGAGTTGGGCCGAAACCGGGAAAACATTTACTCGACTGGCAATCTGTTTGCTCACCGCGATCCACGGGATCTGTCGCGGGTGTCAGCCGGGCGCGACATTCTCTACAGCAGCTTCGACATTGCGGGCCCCGGCACACTGGAGATCAACGCCGGGCGCAATATCCTGATGGAGGACCGGGCGAGCATCACCAGCCTTGGATCGATCGTGGCAGGAGACGCGCGCAGTGGTGCAAGTGTCGTCCTGCAGGCCGGTGTCGGCGCGCAAGGCCCCGATTACGCGCGATTCATTGCCCGTTACCTGGATCCACGCAATGTGGCCGATCCGGACATCTCGCTCAACTCACAACCGGGCAAGGTGGCCAAGGCCTACCTGGACGAACTGCAGAGCTGGCTGACCCTCGGCTACGGCTTCAGCGGCAACGCAGAACAGGCACAAGCGTTCTTCTCAGCGCTACCGAGTGCCGAGCAGGCGATCTTCGCCCGCCAGGTGTACTTCGCCGAACTGCGTGCCGGTGGCCTGGAATACAACGATGCCGATGGCCCACGCAAAGGCAGTTACCTGCGCGGTCGTAACGCCATTGCTTCGCTGTTCCCGACCACCGATGTGGCCGGCAATCCGGTCCGTTATGACGGCGACATCACGATGTACGGCGGAGCAGGGGTGAAAACCCTGTTCGGTGGCGACATCCAGATGCTTACGCCGGGCGGTGGTCAGGTGTTCGGCATCGAAGGCGCGGCGCCGCCCTCGACGGCGGGGATCATCACCCAGGGCTCGGGCAATATTCAGCTCTACTCTGAGGGCAGCATTCTGTTGGGGCAGAGCCGGATCATGACCACGTTTGGTGGCTCGATTCTCGGCTGGTCCGCCGAGGGCGATATCAACGCCGGTCGCGGTTCGAAAACCACCGTGGTCTACACCCCGCCGAAGCGCGTGTACGACACCTGGGGCAACGTGACCCTGTCGCCATCGGTGCCGAGCACCGGCGCCGGTATCGCCACGCTCAACCCGATTGCCGAAGTGGCCCCGGGGGACATCGACCTGATCGCGCCGCTGGGCACCATCGATGCGGGGGAGGCGGGGATTCGCGTCTCGGGCAACGTCAACATCGCCGCGCTGACGGTGGTCAACGCCGCCAACATCTCGGTGCAGGGCAAGGCGACCGGTGTGCCGGTGGTCTCGGCGGTCAACACCGGGGCCATCACCTCGGCCAGCTCGGCTGCTTCGTCGGCGACTCAGGCGGCGGAAGACGTCGCCCGTCAGCAGCAAGCCGCGTCGCGCCAGAACCAGGCTTCGGTGTTCACCGTGCAGGTACTCAGCTTCGGCAACGAACAACTGGCCCCGACCCGCGATGGCGCCAGCCGTGCACCGACGCCGGGCTACAACCCCAACAGCCCGGTGCAGGTGTTGGGCGCCGGGGCGCTGGATGAACAGGCGAAACAGCAGCTGACGGAGGAGGAACGGGGGCAGCTGACGTTGTAAAGGACTCTCGTGTAGTACGCTTCGGGCGGCCATTTGGCCGCCCTTTTTTTATGTTGAAGATGTCAGCCAGTTGATCCATTCAAGCTGCAGCGCGGCGCTTCCTGCGCATCTCTTCCAGCATCTGGTCGAGCATTGCCATAGCTTCATCATGGGGAATGCCAGGGCTGGGGTCATCGAGTGCCTCCTGCACCTTGGCACGAAACCAGCGATCGTAGCTCTCTGCCTCTTCTTCGGATTCGAAGTCAGAGTAAAACGGGGAAAGCAATATGCTCATAGTGATCTCCGTGATCAATCTCGGCAGTTTAAGGGGGAATGACCCATTGTCGTCACTGGCAGACGATGCACCCCATGAGTCCTTGAAGAACCATGAAGTTGCGGGACCCAGTATCTGCAAGCGCCCCCTTTAAATCTGCCGGACGTTTCCCACCGTTGTCCGGCAATCTCGACCACCGCTGTAGGCGTATTCCTCCCCTCGGTTTTTCAGGTTTTCAGCCTACAAATCCGCGCGCGCTTTCCTACAAATGCACTCAGAACGCATACGGAATACTCACCTTCGCCCACAACATTTCCCCCTCCGGCCGGTTCTCCACGTCGAATTCCTTGGCCCAGCGAATCTCCGCGCTGGCGTACTTGAGGAAGGTGAAGTGCAGCGCCGGGCCGATGGCGAAGACCTTGCCGCGCACGCCGTCATCAACGTCCTGACCGGCGAACTGCACGGTGTGACCGAACTGTTTGTCGTCGGTGGTTTGCTTGAGGTAGTAGCCGTTGACGCCGAGCATCAGATCGTCGGTGATCTTGTAGCTGGCCGAGTAATCGAAATGGAAGATCTGCCCGGACTTGTAGTCGGTGTCCTTGTTCTTCTCGTTGAAGCTGTAGGTGGTCTTCATCGAGACTTCAGTCTTGTCCGTCGGCAGCCAGGTGAAGGAGAACAGCGGTTTGTAGGTGTAGAAGTTGTTGCTGGTGTTGGCCAGGCGATCGACGCTGTATTCACCGGTGGGCACGGTGATTTCCAGGGCGGCGCCGAGGGTCAGGTTCTTGCCCATGTCCCACAGGATGATCGGCGCGATGGTGGTATCGCCCATGCCTTCGCGGGTGTCGCTCAGACCGAACACCGACACTTCCTGTTTCAGCCACGGCTGGGCGATGTAACCGGCCAGGCGTCCACCGAACACCCGCACCGGGCTCAGGTAGTCGATGCGCGGGATGACCGCAGTGGATTCGATCTCGACATTCGGCACCTTGCCGCCGAACGAGCTGATGTTGAGCTTGGTCGCTTTGTAATGGTTGTAGTAGAGGTTGAAGGCGACCATGTTCTCGGGAAGGCTGTCGACCTCCAGCGGCAGCATGAAGAAGCCGTCGGTGCCGGTGCCGATGTTGTCGACACCGGCTTCGGTGGCCAGCGCCGGCAGGGTCACGGCGCAGCCGAGCAGGCTCAGCGCCAGTCGCACAGGGAATGTCGCGCGGTTCGGGGTCATGTCCGTCCTCATTATTATTGTGTTTGGGCGCACCGCCGGCGCGCAGGACGCCCGGCCACTATAGAAATAAGCCCTTGGCGCACGTCGGGGCAGGGTATTGGCGGACACGGAAGGGGGCTTCTGCGGACAGCCCGCCAACCCTGTGCTAACTTCCTTCGACATAACCGGTAACAAAAATAACAATTCAACGTGATCCGGAATGTCAGCCCCCATGAACGCAAAACTCCAAGACCCGACCTTTGATCTGGCGCTGGTGTCGCCATTTCTCCTGCAGACCCTGGCCGAAGTCGCTGCCAACAAGGGCATCGAAGCCGAAAGCCTGTGCCGTGGCCTCGGTTTTACCTTCGAAGACCTGCAGGACCCGTCGCAGCGAATTTCCTATCGCCAGGCTGTGGCCATGATCCAGCGCGCGCTCAAGGCCTTGCCCAATCAGGGGCTGGGCCTGTGGGTCGGTGCGCAGAACGTGCTCGGCACCCTCGGTCTGCTTGGGCATGTGCTGTCGCTGTGCAAGAACCTGCGCGACGCGTTCGAACTGGGGATTCGTCATCAGCACACGTCCGGCGGGATCGTCGTTTCCAGTGTCGATGTCGTGGGCGAGCAGGTGTACCTGGACGTGGAATGCCGCTTGCCGTTCGCCGAGGTGCAGGTGTTTGCGGTCGAAGAGTTTTTTGCCAGCCTGCTGGTTTATGGTCGGGCGTTGGCGGGCGAAACGTTCAAGCCGATTGCCGTGGAGTTCGTCCATGCGGCACCGGATTACGTCGATGAATACCGGCGGCTGCTGGGGCCGGACGTACGCTTCGGTTGCCTGCACAACCGTATGCTGATCGATGTGCAATGGCTGGATGTGAACCTGCCCAATCATCATTCGCTGGCGCTGCGTCAGGCGGTCAAATTGCTGGAGCTGGAAGCGGCGCAGGTGCATCAGAAGCTTGATCTGATCCAGGCCGTGGAGCGGGCGATTGCCCGGGACCTGAGCCGGGGCAGCCACATCGAAAAAATCGCCGGCGACCTGAACATGAGCAGCCGCACCTTGCGTCGGCGACTGACTGAGCACTCGCTGACGTTCGAAGCGTTGCTGGAGCAGGTGCGCCAGGCGCGCACGATGAGTCTGCTGGCCAATCCGGACATGCCCATCGAGCGAATTACCGAGGAAGTCGGCTATAGCGATGTGCGCAGTTTTCGTCGGGCGTTCAAGCGTTGGACAGGGAAAAGTCCGAGTGCGTGGCGCAGTGCTTCGATTTGATCGGAAATCGCTGCCCTCACCAAAACGCCGCCCTCACCCCAGCCCTCTCCCGGAGGGAGAGGGGGCCGACCGAGTTGTCTTGTGCGATACATCGACCTGAAAGTTCTGTGTCGATTATGGATTCCCAGGCGTTTTTTCAGGTCGCAATCCATCTTCAATATTCCCGGATCGGCTCCCTCTCCCTCCGGGAGAGGGCTGGGGTGAGGGGGCTTTTGAATCTATCCAACCCATTTCAATCCCCCACAAACCCTCCGCCTACAGTTAAACTCCGCGCTCTTTCCAAGGAGTCGACATGAGTTACTACCAGCCGGGCATCCTCGCCACCCCTGTACCGCCGCAAGCACGTCACCTGTTTTTCGCCCTCGAGTCGGTTGAAGCATTGCCGCAGGCGATCGACAACCTGCTGAATCTGGTGGACGGCAAGTCGGCGGTAGTCGGCTTCGGTGAATCCCTGGCCAAAGCCCTGAATGTGAACATTGACGGCCTGCGCAGCTTCCCGGCATTGACCGGCGTCGGCGTGGAAAACCCGTCGACCCAGCACGCCCTGTGGGTCTGGCTGCACGGCGTCGACCGTGGCGAGCTGCTCAACCGCAGCACTGCGCTTGAGGCCGCCCTGGCTCCGGCGCTGCGTCTGGTGCAGATGCAGGAAGCCTTCCGCCACAAGGACGGCCATGACCTGACCGGTTATGAAGACGGCACCGAAAACCCGCATGACGAAGCCGCCATCGCCGCTGCACTGCAAAGTGAAGGCGCTGAAGGTCTGGTCGGCGGCAGCTTCGCCGCGATCCAGCAATGGCAGCACGACCTCAAGGGTTTCCATGCGTTGTCCGCCGAGGACAAGGACAACATCATGGGCCGTCGCCTGAGTGACAACGAAGAGCTCGACGATGCCCCGGTGTCCGCCCACGTCAAACGCACCGCCCAGGAAAGCTTCGCCCCGGAAGCCTTCGTCGTGCGTCGTTCGATGCCGTGGATCGAAGGCGACCGCGCCGGCCTGATGTTCCTGGCCTTCGGTTTCTCCCTCGATGCCTTTGAAGCGCAACTGCGCCGCATGAGCGGTCTGGAAGACGGCATCACCGACGGCCTGTACCGCATCAGCCGGCCGATCACTGGCGGCTACTACTGGTGCCCGCCGCTGCAAAACGGTCACCTCGACCTGCGCGCACTGCGCATCGGCTAAGGCACAAGGAAGAGCGATGAACGTGGTGCGTTGGGGCATGATCGGTTGTGGCAGTGTCGCCGAACGCAAGAGCGGGCCGGCCTTCTACAAGGCACCCGGCTCGGCGCTGGTGGCGGTGATGGGGCGACGCCTCGAAGCGGTGACCGATTACGCCTCGCGCCACGGAATCGCCCGGACTTACACCGATGTCGATGCGCTGATCAATGACCCAGAGGTGGACGCGGTGTACATCGCCACGCCCCCCGACAGCCATCACGCCTACAGCCTGAAAGTCGCCGCCGCCGGCAAACATTGCTGCGTGGAAAAGCCCATGGCGCTCAACGCCGGGCAAAGCCGCGAGATGCAGCAGGTGTTTGCCGATGCCGGTTTGCACCTGTTCGTCTCCTATTACCGTCGTTCGTTACCGCGTTTCCAGCAGGTTCGGCAATGGTTGGAGCAGGGCCGCATTGGCGAAGTGCGGCACTTGAGCTGGACGCTGACCAAGGCGCCATCACCGAAGGATCTGGACGGCAGTGACAACTGGCGCACCGATCCAGCGGTGGCCGGGGGCGGGTACTTCGCGGATCTCGCCAGCCATGGTTTTGATCTGTTCCAGTACCTGCTCGGCGACATCGTTGAAGTCGCCGGATTCACGGCGCGTCAGGCCGGGTTGTACGCGGCGGAAGATGCAGTCAGCGCCAGTTGGCGATTCGCATCGGGCGCGTTGGGCATGGGCTGCTGGAGCTTTGTCGCGGACCGGCGCGAGGATCGGGTCGAGATCATCGGCAGCCAAGGGCGGATTGGTTTCTCGGTGTTCGATGAGCATCCGGTCGAGCTGTACGCCGATGAGGATGTCCGATTGAAAATTCCTCATCACGAACACATCCAGTGGCATCACGTGCAGGGCATGAACGCTCAGATTCGCGGCCAATCGCAGCATCCGGCGACCGGGGCAGAGGCCCTGAAGACCGATTGGGTCATGGATCAGATCCTCAAGCGTCACTGACTCCCTGGTCGCACTCAATACCAATGTGGGAGCGGGCTTGCTCGCGAAGACGGTGTGTTAGTTGCTCAAATAGTGACTGGAACGAAGTATTCTCGAGAAAGAACGCTCCCACACTGGGAAATTGCGCCACCTGTCTAACCTTATGCTCATTCGGTATTTCTCAAGCTTGTCATAACGTCTCTAAGATCACGTCATAACTCGTTATGACAAGTGATCCCGTGATGACCGATAACGTTCTCTCCTTATCAAGTGTCCCGCTGCACACCCAACTGCGCGACGTGCTGCGCGCCCGGATTCTCGACGGCGAATACCCGCAGGACAGCCAGATGCCGTCCGAAAGCGAGCTCGGCACGCTGTTCAAGGTCAGCCGCATCACCGTGCGCCAGGCCCTGGGCGATCTGCAGAAAGAAGGGTTGATCTTCAAGATCCACGGCAAAGGCACCTTCGTCGCCAAACCCAAGACCTTTCAAAACGTCAGCACCCTGCAAGGCCTCGCCGAGTCCATGACCGGCCGCGGCTACGAGGTGATCAACCGCCTGCGCAGCTTCAAATTCATCGCCGCCGACAAACTGGTCGCCGAGCGCTTGCAGGTCGCCGAGGGCGAAATCGTCGCCCAGATCAAACGCGTACGCCTGATCAACCGCGAGCCGATCTCGCTGGAAATCACCTACCTGCCCAAAGCCGTCGGCGAACGGCTGGAGAAGGCCGATCTGGTGACCCGCGACATCTTCCTGATCCTCGAAAACGACTGCGGCATCGCCCTCGGCCATGCGGATCTGGCCATCGACGCGGTGCTGGCCGACAGCGACCTGACCCAGGCGCTGAACGTCGAGGCAGGCTCGCCGATCATGCGCATCGAGCGTCTGACCCACGATGCCAACGGCCAGCCGCTGGACTTCGAACACCTTTACTACCGTGGCGATGCGTTCCAGTACCGCCTGCGGATCGATCGGCAAAAAGGGGAGCAGGCATGAGTCGAACGACACTCGAACAGGAATACGACATCGTCGTGATCGGCGGCGGCACCGCCGGCCCGATGGCCGCGATCAAGGCCAAGGAAAAGAACAAGGATCTGCGCGTATTGCTGGTGGACAAGGCCAACGTCAAGCGCAGCGGCGCGATCAGCATGGGCATGGACGGCCTGAACAACGCGATCATCCCCGGCCACTCGACGCCGGAGCAGTACACCAAGGAAATCACCATCGCCAACGACGGCATCGTCAATCAGGCGGCGGTGTACGCCTACGCGACGCACAGCTTTGAAACCATCGAGCAACTCGACCGCTGGGGCGTGAAGTTCGAGAAAGACGAAACCGGTGATTACGCCGTGAAAAAAGTCCACCACATGGGCGCCTACGTGCTGCCGATGCCGGAAGGGCACGACATCAAGAAAGTCCTGTATCGCCAGTTGAAGCGGGCGCGGGTGAGCATTACCAATCGTCTCGTCTGCACCCGTTTGCTGACCGACGAGGAGGGCGCCGTCAACGGTGTGATGGGGTTCGACTGCCGCACTGCTGACTTCCACGTGATCAAGGCCAAGGCTGTCATCCTCGCTTGTGGCGCTGCCGGGCGACTCGGTTTGCCGTCCTCGGGTTACCTGATGGGCACCTACGAAAACCCGACCAATGCTGGCGACGGCTATGCGATGGCGTATCACGCCGGGGCTGAACTGGCGAACCTCGAGTGCTTCCAGATCAACCCGTTGATCAAGGATTACAACGGCCCGGCCTGCGCCTACGTTACCGGTCCGCTGGGTGGCTACACCGCCAACAACAAGGGCGAACGCTTCATCGAGTGCGACTACTGGAGCGGGCAGATGATGTGGGAGTTCCACCAGGAACTGGAAAGCGGCAACGGCCCGGTGTTCCTCAAGCTCGATCACCTGGCCGAGGAAACCATCCAGAACATCGAGGAAATCCTGCACAGCAACGAACGCCCGAGCCGTGGCCAGTTCCACGCCAATCGCGGCACCGACTACCGCACGCAGATGGTCGAGATGCACATCTCGGAAATCGGTTTTTGCAGCGGTCACTCGGCGTCCGGCGTGTGGGTCAACGAGCGGGCGGAGACGTCTGTGAAAGGTCTGTACTCGGCGGGCGACATGGCCGCCGTACCGCACAACTATATGCTCGGCGCGTTCACTTACGGCTGGTTTGCCGGCCATAACGCGGCGGAGTATGTCGCCGGGCGTGAGTTCTCCGCGCTGGATACCGGGCAGATCGAGAAAGAAAAGGCCCGGGTCTATGCACCACTGGATCGCGAACACGGTCTGCCGCCGGCTCAGGTCGAGTACAAGCTGCGGCGCTTCGTCAACGACTACCTGCAACCGCCGAAAGTGACCAAGAAGATGGAAATCGGCCTGCAGCGCTTCAGCGACATCGAACGCGACCTCAACGAAATGAAGGCCAACAACGCCCACGAACTGATGCGCGCCATGGAAACCAGCGTGATCCGCGACTGCGCCGAAATGGCTGCCCGCGCTTCGCTGTTCCGCGCCGAAAGCCGCTGGGGCCTGTACCACTACCGCGTCGATCACCCGCAACGGGACGACCGCGAATGGTTCTGCCACTGCCACCTGAAGAAGGGCGAAGACGGGCGCATGACCAGTTTCAAGAAAGCCGTCGAGCCTTACATCATCCCCCTCGATGCCGAGGAAATGCAGGCCTACGACCGCCTTCGGGTCGGCGCTTTCGCCGCTTGAGGCATCACTAGAGAGAGTCCGAACCATGGCTTATCAAGCTCAGGAAATCTTCTTCCGCTCCAATGCCCCCGTCACCGTGGACGAGGACAAATGCATCGCCGAAAAGGGCTGCACCGTGTGCGTCGACGTCTGCCCGATGGACCTGCTGGCGATCAACCCGGCCACCCAAAAGGCCTACATGGCGTTCGATGAATGCTGGTACTGCATGCCTTGCGAAAAGGACTGCCCGACTGGTGCCGTCAAAGTGGACATCCCGTATCTCCTGCGGTGACCCCAAATCCACTGTGGCAGGGGGCTTGCTCCCGAAGAGGCCGGCATTGCTGGCATCACTATTGACTGAAACACCGCTTTCGCGAGCAAGCCCGCTCCCACAGGGGATTTGTAGCGAGCCGATAGCCATCCGGAAACACCGGACGCTGGATTCACCAAACACCCCTCGTTTCCCACCGCGCCCTGATCGTGGCGGAGACGAACATCCTATAAATGATTCGAGGGGATTCAACCATGTTGCGTGCAGCAATCGCCGGTCTGGTACTGGCTTCATTCACCCTGTCGGCCTCGGCCGAAACCATCCGCATTGCCATCGGCACCCAGGACTCCACCATCAACTGCGCCGCTGGCGGCCTGTTGATTCGCGAGCTGGGCCTGCTCGACAAATACCTGCCTCACGACGGCGCCTACAAAGACGCCAAGTACGACGTGCAGTGGAAGAACTTCACCAGCGGCGCACCGCTGACCAACGAGATGGTCGCCGGCAAACTCGACTTCGGCGCCATGGCCGATTTCCCCGGGGCGTTCAACGGTGTGGCGTTTGAAACCGCCGGCAAGCACAGCCTGTTCATCAGCGTGTTGTCGGGCAGCATCAAGGGCAGCGGCAACGGCATCGTGGTGCCGAGCGCGTCGGGCGTGCAGTCGCTGAGCGAACTCAAGGGCAAGACCATTTCCGTGCCGTTCGCCTCCACCGCCCACGGCATGTTGCTGCGCGCGGTGGCGGAGCAGGGCTGGGATCCGTTGAAGGACGTGAACATCATCGCCCAGCCGCCGGAGGTCGCAGGTTCCGCGTTGCAGGCGGGCAAGATCGACGCCCACGCCGACTTCGTACCCTTCGCCGAACTGTTCCCGAGCCGTGGCTTCGCTCGCAAGATCTACGACGGCGCCCAGGCCAATGCGCCGACTTTCCACGGTGCGCTGGTCGATCAGGCCTACGCCAAGAAGTATCCGGAAATCGTCGTCGCCTACCTGCGGGCGAGCATCGAGGCCAATCAACTGCTGGCCGCCGAACCGGAGAAGTACAGCGAACTGATCGCCAAAGTCACCGGCGTCGATGCCGAGGTCAATTACCTGTTCCACGGCCCGCTGGGCGTGCAGACCCGTGACCTGAGCTGGAAACCGGAATACCGCCAGGCCGTGGGCACCGCCATCGACACGCTGAAGTTGTTGAAGAAGGCGGATCGCGGGCTCGACCTGAACACCTTTATTGACGATCAGTACATTCGTGCGGCGTTCAAGGCGTCGAATCTGGATTACACCGCGCAACTGGCCAACTACGCGCAGACGCCTTTGAAGTCTGTCGATGCGGTGACTGGAAAAGCCATCACCGATTTCAGCCATGTCGCGGAAATCTGGGTGCGGGGTGAGGACAAGGTTCGGCGGTATGCCTCGGCTGAAGAGGCGTTTACCGCACTGGCCGGCCTGAAATCGGAAGGCAAGAGCATCCGTGCGGTGTATGCGCAGGCGAGCGACAGCGGGATCAAGTTGCTGGCGGAGCAGGCTTGGTTTGCCAGTGATGCGAAGGGGCGGTTGAGTGCGTTTTTGTTGAAGGGGCAGGCGCAGGAGTTTGCCGTGGCGCAGGGCGGGAAGGTCTTTGACTTCACCGATGCCACGACCCAGGCCGTGGCTGCACGCTAACAGCAGATCAAAAGCTTTCCCTCACCCTAGCCCTCTCCCGGAGGGAGAGGGGACTGACCGAAGTGTTTGGGCTGGATACATCGACCTGACAAATCCAAGTCGAACTTACATGTTGAAAAGCTTGAAGATCGGCTCCCTTTCCCCCTCGCCCCCCTGGGGGAGAGGGCTGGGGTGAGGGGGTAGATCTCAGCCATCACACCGCTCAAGAATCGGAAACACAATTCATGAAAGCGCCCAAATTCCGCTGGATACCAAGAGCAACCTCTCTATTACTCTGCCTTCTCTTCTGGCAACTAGCCGCCAGCCACCACTGGAACCTCGGCCTCGTCACCTTCGCCAACGTCCCAACCCCGTTGGCCGTGATCGAAGCTGCCCTCGGCCTGGGCGACTCCGGCAAGCTCATCCAGCACCTGACCGCCAGCCTCGGCCGAGTCTTCGCCGGCTACCTCGCCGCGCTGGTGATCGGCATCGCCCTGGGCCTGGCCATCGGCCGTTCCAAGTGGGCCGAAGACCTGCTGCTGCCACCTCTGGAAGTCCTGCGCCCAATCCCCGCCGTCGCCTGGATTCCACTGGCCATCCTGATGTTCCCATCCTCCGAACTGTCGATGGTCTTCATCACCTTCACCGGCGCGCTGTTCCCGATCCTGCTCAACACCGTGCACGGCGTCGAAGGTGTCGACCCACGCCTGATCGCCTCGGCCAGAAGCCTTGGGGCCGGACGCCGGGCGATCCTGCTGGAAGTGATCCTGCCGGGCGCCGCGCCCAGCATCATCACCGGCCTCGCGATCGGCATGGGCACGTCGTGGTTCTGCCTGGTAACCGCCGAAATGATCTCCGGCCAATTCGGCATCGGTTATTACACCTGGGAGTCCTACACCATTCAGAACTACGCCGACATCGTGGTCGGCATGTTGCTGATCGGCGTGTTGGGCATGGGCAGCAGCCTGCTGATCAAACGCCTGGGCGGGCTGTTCACGCCCTGGCACCGACCACGAGGAAAAGCCTGATGAGCGTGATGCAAACCCCGGAAGGGCGGATCGACATCCGCCAGTTATCCATCGTCCTCGGCGAAGGCCAGCAAGCGTTCGAAGCGGTACAGGGGCTGGATTGCCAGATCGAGCCGGGCCAGTTCGTGTGCATTCTCGGCCCGTCCGGTTGCGGCAAATCGACCTTGCTCGGCGCGCTGGCCGGGCATCTGCAACCCCATGGCGGGCAGTTGAAAGTCGACGGCGCCGCAGTGTCCGGCCCGTCACCGCAGCGCGGCATGGTGTTCCAGCATCACACCTTGTTCCCGTGGCGCACGGTGCGCGACAACGTTGCCTTCGGCCTGAAGATGCGCGGCATCGGCAAAGCCGAGCGCCATCGCGCCGCCGATGAAATCCTCAAACTGGTCGGCCTCGAAGGTTTCGCCGAACGCTGGCCGGATCAACTTTCCGGCGGCATGCAGCAACGGGTTGAAATCGCCCGGGTGTTGGTCAATCGCCCCCGGCTGTTGCTGATGGACGAACCCTTCGGCGCACTGGACGCGCTGACCCGACTGAACATGCAGGAACTGCTGCTGGACATCTGGACGCGGATTCGCACCACCGTGGTGTTCGTCACCCATGACATCGACGAAGCGCTGTTTCTCGCTGACCGTTTGCTGGTGATGAGCGCACGACCGGGGCGGATCATCGAAGACCTGCGCCTGGATTTCCCCCGGCCACGCACCACCGAACTGGTGACCAGCCACGAGTTCTCGCGCCTCAAGCGCCACTGTCTCGACCTGCTGCGCCACGACAACGACCGACCGCTGCCGCGCCTCAACCCGCTCGGCCTGCCTCCTGAAAACGCCTTGCCGAGATTTGCCCTGTGACCTCATTTTTTGCTGTGACCGATAACGAAGAAATTCTGGCCCTGCAACCACGGCTGACCGCCGACGATGCCGGTGTGCGTCGGATTGCCCTGATCGACCTGGCGGACCTTGAAGAGCCGGACGGCTTGCTCTGGCTGGTCGAGCGACTGGCTGAAGACCCTGCCGAAGAAGTGCGTGCCGAAGCGGCGCGTCTATTGGAAGCCTGGGAAGACGCGCCGGTGGTTGAAGCGCTGTGTCAGGCGCTGACTGATCCGTCGCCAGCGGTGCAAGCCGCTGCGGCGCAGAGCCTGAGCCTGCTCAAGACCGAAGCGGCGGGGAGGGTGATTCTGCCGTGGACTGCTCATGTCGAAACCAGCGTGCGGATTGCCGCGTTCCGGGCCTTGCGCGAGTTGCGTTTCCCCGGCGCCGCGCCTGTCGCGATTCAGGCGTTGAACGATGCTGATGCGAGTGTGCGTCGCGAAGCGGTCGGCGTGCTCGGCTGGCTCAAACAGTTGGATGCCTTGCCGGCGCTGGCACGCTTGGCCAGCAATGACCCGGACACCGAAGTACGCCGCGCCGCCACCGGCGCCCTGGGCCTGGCGAGTGGCGCCGATGTGCTGCCAGCCTTGCGTCAGGCCTTGCAGGACGACGCCTGGCAAGTGCGCGAAGAAGCCGCGACCACTCTCGGAAAAGTCGGCCATACCGATGCAGGCCCGGCACTGATCGACGCCTTGGCCGACGACTACTGGCAGGTACGCCTGCGTGCCACTCGCAGCCTCGGCCGTTTGCGTTATGTGCCGGCACTCGAGGCCCTGATCGACACTCTCGGTCATCGCATCAGCAACCTGCGCAAGGAAGCGGCGCTGGCGCTGGGCGAGTTGAATGATCGCGGCGCCGTGGCGGCGTTGCAGGCCGCGCAAGATGACGGCGACCCGGAAGTGCGCAAAGCCGTGCGGATTGCCTTGAGTCAGCTGCAATGAGTCCGCTGTCGGTCGGCAATTCCCAAAGTGAGCACCGGTTGCGGCTGAGCTGGCCGGATGGCCGCGAGCAGTTGCTCGACCACGCCGAACTGCGCCGTCAGTGCCCGTGTTCGCAGTGCCGGGCGTTTCGCCTGCGGGGCTCTGTTCCGCTGGTGGATGATCGCGTTCGTGTGATCGAACTCAACCCCCAGGGTTATGGCTTGCAACTGGTGTTCAGCGATGGTCATCAGCGCGGGATCTACCCGTGGCAGTACCTGGCGCAGCTCAATACTTGAGAACACCGCGTCCCCTGTGGGAGCTGGTTGGCTCCCACAAGGGAAACAGTGCGGCTAGAGGGTCGGTGCGTAGACCTGACGACCACCGAACCAGGTCTGCAGCACCTTCGTGTCATGCAGCGCCTTGTCATCGACGCTGAACACATCACGATCAAGCACGATGAAATCGGCCTGTTTGCCGGGGCTCAGTGAGCCGATCTGTTGCTCCAGACCGATGGTCCGCGCCGCGTTGACGGTGTAGGCGTAGAACATGGTTTCGCGGTCCAGGCGTTCGTCGGCGTTGAGCACGCCCAGCGGTCCGACCCGAGTGATGGCCTGGGCCATGGCGTTGAACGGATTCGGCGAGGACACCGGCCAGTCGCTGGCGCCGGCAATCGTCGCGCCTTGCTTGAGCAGTGAATGCGCCGGGTATTGATAACGAAAGGCGAGGGCGCTGACGTAAGGCTTGATCATGTCGGTGGTGTAATCGTCGGCGCTGGCCCACAGCAGTTGCATCGAGGCAATCACGTTCAACGGCTTGAAGCGGGCGAACTCCTTCGGGTTGACCATTTGCAGGTGGGTGATCGAGTGAGTCACGCCGCTCTGCCGATCCTTGCGCGCCTGGGCGATGCCGTTCAGTGATTCGCGCACCGCGCGGTCGCCGATGGCGTGGATGTGCACCAGCCAGCCGCGCTGATCGATGGCGCTGACCAGTTCGCCGAAGTGCTGCGGATTGATCAGCAGTTCGCCCTGTTTGCGAGAGTTGCTGTACGGATCAATCATCGCCGCGCTCTGGGCCGGGTATTCGATCACGCCGTCGGCGAAGATCTTGATACCCGGCAAAGTCAGGTTGGGGATGCCCTGGAACTGTTGGCGCACCTTGTCGAGGGTGTCGAGATCGGCTGGGACGCTTTTCGGGTTGGCCACCAGCAGCGCAGCAACGTGGGCGGTCATGCCGCCGCTTTCCGACAGGGCTTTGTAGGCCGGCAGCACGCCGACGGTTTTCTCGGTGGGTTTGAGCGCGAACACCGGCTCGCCCGGGGCGGCGTTGGCGGCGGGGTCCATCCACGCGGTGATGCCGAGGCTGTTGTTGAAACGCACCGCCGATTGCGCAGCCTTGAGCATGTCGGCAGGGCTCGGCACTGGCATTTTCGAGGCGACCCGATCCCAGCCGGCGTCGACCACAAAGCCGTTCGGCTCACCGCTGGCCAGTTTGCCGATGGTGTCTTTTTCCGCGTCCGGCAGGGTTTTCAGCAGCGCGGCGTCGATGCCCGCACGCTTGAGCATCACATTGTTGGCCCAAGCAGTGTGGTGATCGCTGCCGGTGAACACCACCGGTACGTTGGCCCATTCGCCATGGTTGAAGATTTTGCCCAAGGCCTCGGCTTTGGCCCAGTACGCCGAACTCATGCCGGCCACGCTCAGTACGTCGCCATGCCGGGCCTTGCCGTCGTCGCGCCAGTCGCGCAGGCGTTTTTCCAGTTCATCAAGACTGACCACGTCGTCTTCCATGTTCGCCGAGACCATTTCCAGCCCGCCGAAAATCGCGTGGGAATGGCTGTCGATCAGGCCGGGCATCAGCGTCTGGCCTTTGAGATCGATGACTTGGGTGCCGGGCTCGATCAAGGCTTTGATCTGCGCATCCGTGCCGACTTTCAGCACCTTGCCGTTCTCCACGGCCAGCGCCTGAACCTTCGGTTGAGCGCGGTCGGCGGTGAAAATCTTGCCGTTGATCAGCACCAGATCGGTGGCGGCCATGGCTTCCATCGAGGCAAAACTCACAGCGGCGATCAAGATATTTTTGGTGAACAGCGGGATGAATCTTTTCATTGAACATTTCCTTGTTATTGCGTCTGATGGCCAGATTAGTGGCTGCCAAGGCCCGACAGAACGCCTCCCTCACGAAAAACGTTTTTGCCTGAATGGAAAAAGCATGGACAAGCTGGGTGCACTGAAAATGTTCGTTGTCACCGCGCAGCTCGGCAGTTTCAGCCGCGCCGCCGAGCAACTGGGCAAGACCCCGTCGGCCCTGACCAAAGCGGTCAATCATCTGGAGTCCGAACTCGGCGCGCGGCTGTTCGAGCGCAGCACGCGGCGGATCCTGCTGACCGAAATCGGCCGGCTCTATCTGGAAACCGCACGCCAGGTTTTGCAGCGGCTGGACGAGGCCAGCGAGGAAATCGAGCAGTTGCAGCATGGCCTGCGCGGCAGCCTGAAAATCACCGCGCCGCTGGCTTATGGGCGGGCGTTTCTCGATCAGGTGTGTGACGGCTTTTTGCAGCAATACCCGCAGATCAGCCTGCAAGTGGATTTGTGCGACGAGTTCGTCAATCTGCTGGAAAGCGGCTACGACCTGGCGTTGCGCGAGGGGCATGACGATTTGCCGGGGCTGATTGCCCGGGTGGTCGGCAGCAATCGTCTGGCGCTGTGCGGCAGCCCTGAATACCTGGCACGCAAGGGCTTGCCGGTCACGCCGCAAACCCTCGATCAGCATGAGTGGCTGTTGTATCGGCATCCGTTGCTCAGCCGCGAATTCTGGTGGGCCGAACGCGACGGCCAGCGCCTGAGCCTGGCGCAACCGACGGCGCCGCTGTTGCGCAGCGATAATTACGACCTGCTGCTGGCCAGCGCTTTGGCCGGGCGCGGCTTGTTGCACACGCCGCTGTGGAGCGCCGCGCCGTACATCGCCGAAGGACGACTGGTGCGGGTCATGTCTGACTACGAGATCGATCCGGACAGTTTTGGCCCGCACATTCTGGCGGTGTACCCGAGCCATCGGCGGGCGACGGCCAAGGTTGTGGCGTTTATCGACTACATCGCAGGGTTTCTGGCGGAGCGTGGTTTGAGCTGACTGGCGGTGCTTGTCAGGAAATTCCCACAAGAGTACAAATGTACTCCATGACGACTCTGACTCCCCGCCGTACCGCCATCCTGACCTTTATCCGCGAACGCATCGCCGAACACGGTCAGCCCCCAAGCCTCGCTGAAATCAGCGAGGCTTTTGGTTTTGCCTCCCGCAGCGTGGCGCGCAAGCATGTGCTGGCGCTCACCGAAGCCGGGTTCATCGAGGTCAATCCGCATCAGGCCCGGGGCATTCGTTTGCTCGGGCAGCCGGCGCGACCGGAACTGCTCGACGTGCCGGTACTCGGCCGGGTGGCCGCCGGTGCGCCTATCGGCGCCGATGCCGACATCCACAATCGGCTGATGCTCGATCCCGCGCTGTTCTCCCGCACGCCCGACTACATGTTGCGGGTGCAAGGCGATTCGATGATCGAGGACGGCATTCTCGACGGAGATCTGGTCGGCGTGCGGCGCAACCCTGAAGCGCTCAACGGCCAGATCGTGGTGGCGCGGCTCGACGGTGAGGTCACCATCAAACGCTTCGAGCGGATCGGCGATGAGGTTCGCCTGTTGCCGCGCAACCCGGCGTATCAGCCGATTGTGGTGCGGGCCGATCAGGACCTGGCCATCGAAGGGGTGTTCTGCGGTCTGGTGAGGCAAGGCTGATGGGTGCCGTCGTTGCGCTGGATACGCTGTTCAATGGCGGCCAGGTCTGGAAGGGCCGGCCTGCGCCACCGGCCGCCAGCCCGCAACCCACCGGGCACGCGGCGCTGGACGCAGCCTTGCCCAGTGGCGGCTGGCCGGAAGCGGCGCTGAGCGAAATCCTCCTGGCCGGCCCCGGTGTCGGCGAACTGCAACTGGTGTGGCCGACCCTGGCGCGGCTGTCGGCGGCGGGCGAGCGCATTGTGCTGGTGGCGCCGCCGTTCGTGCCGTACCCGCAGGCGTGGGCCAATGCCGGGGTCGATCTGCGCCAGTTGTCGGTGATCCAGGCCAGTGAGCGCGATGCGTTGTGGGCGGCGGAACAATGCCTGCGTTCGGGCAGTTGCGGCGCGGTGCTGTGCTGGCCGCACAAGGCCGATGACCGTGCCTTGCGCCGTTTGCAGGTGGCGGCGGAAACCGGCCAGACCCTGGCGTTCGCGTGGCGGCCATTGAGCGAAGCGGTCAACCCGTCGCCGGCTGCATTGCGCATTGCCATCGATGCCCGCCCGGCGCAGTTGCGCGTGCTCAAGTGCCGGGGCGGACTGGCGCGCAGCGCACCGATTGCCTTCGCCGTGGGGCATTGAGGTCGCCATGCGCTGGGTTTGCATTCTGTTCCCGCAATTGGCCCTCGACGCCGTGCTGCGTCAGCGCCCCGATCCCGAGCAACCCTTGGCGCTGCTCAGTGGCCCGGCCCAGCGCCGGGTGCTGCAAGCGGTCAACCCGGCGGCGCGGGCACTGGGCTTGCGGCCGGGGCAGTCGATGACCGCCGCGCAAGCCATGAGCAAAGGGTTTGTCACCGTCGATTACGACGCCGCCGAGGTTGAGCACTGGCAGCAGTTTCTCGCCGCCTGGGCCTATCGCTTCAGTGCGCAGGTCAGCGTGCATTACCCACGTACCGTGGTGTTCGAGATCGAATCGAGCCTTGGGCTGTTCGGTTCCTGGGCGCAGTTCGAGGCACGATTGCGCACCGAGCTGACGGAGCTGGGCTTTCGTCACCGCATCGTTGCCGCGCCCAACCCGGTGGCGGCGCGGGTGTTGGCCAACGCTTATGACGGCTTGGTGGTGCCCGACGGTGAAGCCCTGCGCCATCACCTCGGGCAACTGCCGGTTGACCGTGTGGGGCTTGATCCGGGTGTGGCCACGGCGCTGTCACGCATGGGGCTGCGCAACCTTCATCAGGTGCAGAGCCTGCCGCGTCAGGCTCTGGCCCGGCGTTTTGAGGCGCCGATGCTCAAGCACCTGGATACGCTGTTCGGCGCACGACCGCTGGCGCTGGCGTTCTACCTGCCGCCGGATCGTTTCGATGTGCGCATTGAACTCAATTTCGACGTGCAGTCTCATCAGGCTCTGCTGTTTCCATTACGCCGCCTGACGTCCGATCTGGCGGCGTTCTTGTGCGGGCGCGACAGCGGCGTGCAGCGCTTCGACTTGCATCTGGAACATGCGGGGCTGCCGGACACGCTGATCAAGGTCGGCCTGCTCAGCGCCGAGCGTGATCCGGCGATGCTCTTCGAGCTGGCCCGTGGCCGATTGGAGCAGGTACAGGTCGAAGCCCCGGTTCGCGGTTTTCGTCTGCGCGCCGAGGACCTGCCGAGCTTCGTGCCGCAGTTTCAGGAACTGTTCGACGACCGTCCACAGCAGACCTTGTCCTGGGAGCAACTGCGCGAACGCTTGCGTGCAAGGCTGGGCGATGACGCGGTGCAGGGCCTGCGCTTCCAGGCCGATCATCGCCCGGAGTGCGCGTGGCAGAACGCCGATGACAAGCAGCCTTGTGCTGCGTTACCCGGCGTGCAGCGTCCGGGCTGGTTGCTGGGTGAGCCGCAGTCCGTACCCGAAGGCTCTGCGCGCATCCTCATGGGGCCAGAGCGCATCGAGTCCGGCTGGTGGGACGGTGACGACGTGCGCCGCGACTATTACCTCATCCAGAACCGCGCCGGCCAGCAAGGCTGGGCGTACCGGGCAGTGGGTGAGGGCGGCCCGTTGTGGCTGCAGGGCTGGTTCGCGTGAACTTGGGTTATGCGGAGTTGCACTGCCTGTCGAACTTCAGTTTCCAGCGCGGTGCGTCCAGTGCGCTGGAGCTGTTCCAGCGGGCGAAGAAACACGGCTATCAGGCGTTGGCGATCACCGATGAGTGCACCCTGGCCGGAATTGTCCGTGCCTGGCAGGCGGCCAAGTCCGTGGAGCTGCCGCTGATCATCGGCAGCGAAATCCGCATCGAGAACGGGCCGAAACTGGTGTTGTTGGTAGAAAACATCGAGGGATATCAGGCGCTGTGCGGTTTGGTCACCCGGGCCCGGCGGCGTACGCAGAAAGGCCAGTATCAAATTCTGCACGAGGATTTCGGCGAACCGCTGCCGGGATTGCTGGTGCTGTGGGTGCCGGATTCGGTCGATGACGTGGAAGAGGGCGGGTGGCTCAAGCGAACCTTCGGCGAGCGTCTGTGGCTGGCGGTGCAATTGCATCGCGGGCAGAACGATCAGCAGCGGTTGGCCGCACTGCTGAATCTGGCGAATGAACTGCAGATTCCAGCCGTGGCCAGCGGCGATGTGCACATGCACGCCCGTGGCCGGCGAGCCTTACAAGACACCATGACTGCGATCCGTCATCACGTCCCGGTGGCCGAGGCCGGGTTGCGCCTGCACCCCAACGGCGAGCGGCATCTGCGCAGCCTCGATGTGTTGCGCGAGCTGTATCCACAGACCTTGCTGAACGAATCGGTGAATCTGGCTCGCCGCTGCACGTTCGACCTCGGCCAGTTGCGCTATCAATACCCCAAAGAGCTGGTGCCCGAGGAACACGACGCCAGTTCCTGGCTGCGTCATTTGACCGAACAAGGCATCGCCTGGCGCTGGCCGAAAGGCGCGCAACCCAAGGTGCTCAAACAGATCGACGATGAGCTGGAGCTGATCGCCGAACTCGGTTACGAAAGCTACTTCCTCACCGTGCACGACGTGGTGCGTTACGCCCGGGCGCAGAAAATCCTTTGTCAGGGCCGGGGTTCGGCGGCCAACTCGGCGGTGTGTTTTGCCTTGGGCATCACCGAGATCGACCCGGATCGCACCACGCTGCTGTTCGAACGTTTCATGTCGAGGGAGCGCAACGAGCCGCCGGATATCGACGTGGATTTCGAGCACGAGCGCCGCGAAGAAGTCCTGCAATACGTGTTCCGTCGTTATGGTCGCCGTCGTGCGGCGCTGACGGCGGTGGTCAGCACCTATCACGCTGCCGGCGCGGTCCGCGACGTGGCCAAGGCACTGGGTTTGCCGCCGGACCAGATCAACGCGCTGGCCGACTGCTGCGGTCACTGGAGCGATGAGACGCCGCCCGTGGAGCGCCTGCGCGAAAGTGGCTTCGACCCGGACAGCCCGATCCTGCACCGGGTGCTGAGCCTGACCGGGCAACTGATCGGCTTCCCCCGGCACCTGTCGCAACATCCCGGTGGTTTCGTGATTTCCGAGCAGCCGCTGGACACGCTGGTGCCGGTGGAGAACGCCGCCATGGCCGACCGCACCATCATCCAGTGGGACAAGGACGACCTCGACGCGGTCGGCCTGCTCAAGGTGGATATCCTCGCCCTCGGCATGCTCAGTGCGATTCGCCGCTGTTTCGACCTGCTGCGCCGCCATCGCCATCAGGACCTGAGCCTGGCCACTATTCCTCCCGACGACCGCCCGACCTACGACATGATCAGTCGCGCCGACACCATCGGCGTGTTCCAGATCGAGTCCCGGGCGCAGATGTCGATGCTGCCGCGCTTACGCCCGCAAAACTTCTACGATCTGGTGATCGAGGTGGCCATCGTCCGGCCGGGGCCGATCCAGGGCGGGATGGTGCATCCGTACCTGCGTCGCCGGAACAAGGAAGAAAAGGAAACCTATCCGTCACCGGAGCTGGAAGTGGTGCTCAAGCGCACCCTCGGCGTGCCGCTGTTTCAGGAACAGGTGATGCAGATCGCCATCGTTGCCGCCGACTACAGCCCCGGCGAGGCCGATCAGTTGCGCCGTTCCATGGCCGCATGGAAACGCCACGGCGGGCTGGAACCGCACAAGGAGCGGCTGGCCGCCGGCATGAAGAAAAACGGCTACAGCCCGGAATTCGCTGCGCAGATCTTCGAGCAGATCAAGGGCTTTGGCAGTTACGGTTTTCCCGAGTCCCACGCCGCCAGTTTTGCCTTGTTGACCTACGCCAGTTGCTGGCTCAAGTGCCACGAACCGGCGGCATTCGCCTGTGCGCTGATCAACAGTTGGCCGATGGGGTTCTACAGCCCGGATCAGATTCTCCAGGATGCACGCCGCCATCATTTGCAGATCCGCCCGGTGGACGTGCGCGCCAGTGACTGGGATTGCAGTCTGGAGCCGATTGCCGGCGCGCAACCGGCCATCCGCATGGGCCTGCGGATGATCAAGGGTTTTCGCGAGGAAGACGCGCGGAGCATTGAAAAGGCTCGGGCGAGGGGCGCGTTTGCCGATGTCGCCGATCTGGGCGAACGGGCCGGGCTCGACAGTCGGGCCCAGGCGCTGCTGGCGGACGCCGGAGCGTTGCGTGGCTTGGCCGGTCACCGCCATCGGGCGCGCTGGGAGGTGGCGGGGGTGCAGAAACAGCTCGGGCTGTTTGCCGGGTTGCCGAGTCAGGAAGAGCCGGATGTGCTGCTGCCGACGCCGAGTGTCAGCGAAGATCTGTTCACCGACTATGCCACTCTCGGCACCACGCTGGGGCCGCACCCGCTGACGTTGTTGCGCGACGAGTTGCGGGCGCGGCGCTGTCGCAGTTCCCGGGAGTTGCTGGAGGTCGAGCATGGGCGACCGGTCAGCGTGGCAGGGCTGGTGACCGGACGCCAGCGACCGGCCACCGCCAGCGGCGTGACCTTCGTGACGCTGGAGGATGAGTTCGGCAACGTCAACGTGGTGGTCTGGCGCGATCTGGCCGAGCGCCAGCGTCAGGTGCTGGTGGGCTCGCAATTGCTCAAGGTCGATGGCCGTTGGGAGCGTGAAGGTGAAGTCCGGCATTTGATCGCCGGGCGGCTGAGCGACCTTAGCCCGCTGCTCAACGGAATTCGGGTGCAAAGCCGCGATTTCCACTGACACCCTCGCTCCCACAGGATTTTGTGTCTGATATTTAGCCAATTCACTGGCGTCAAAAAAACCTGTCCTCACTGATGGCACTTTGGCATAATGCCGCCCCTTTCCCGATCCCCCACGATTTTGCGGTGCCGGGACACATCATTTTTCAGAAGGAATGCACAGTGAGAATGACCTCCCGGATGTTGGTCTCGGGCGTTGCGATTGCCGTCCTCGGCACCCTGGCCGGCTCGCTTTCCGGTTGCGCCACCGAAAGCTCCCGCGCACTGCCGGTGGCCAAGGTGGAAAGCGCCTCCCAGGCCTGGTCCGGTGTCCGTATCCCGATGGCCGTGGGCAAGTTCGACAACCGCTCGAGCTACATGCGCGGGATCTTCTCCGATGGCGTCGACCGTCTCGGTGGTCAGGCCAAGACCATCCTGATCACTCACTTGCAGCAGACCAACCGTTTCTCCGTGCTCGACCGCGACAACATGGGCGAGATCCAGCAGGAAGCGGCGATCAAGGGCCAGGCCCAGCGTCTGAAAGGCGCCGATTACGTAGTCACCGGTGACGTCACCGAGTTCGGCCGCAAAGAGACCGGCGATCATCAGCTGTTCGGCATTCTCGGCCGTGGCAAGACCCAGGTCGCCTACGCCAAGGTCAACCTGAACATCGTCAATATCAGCACCTCCGAAGTGGTGTATTCGACCCAGGGCGCCGGCGAATACGCCTTGTCCAACCGTGAAATCATCGGCTTTGGCGGCACCGCTGCCTACGACTCCACCCTCAACGGCAAAGTCCTCGATCTGGCCATGCGCGAGGCGATCAATCGCCTGGTCGATGGCATGAACGCCGGTGCCTGGAAACCGGGCAACTGATAGACGCCCATCGCAAGGAGCAATACACCATGAATCTGTCCCTGTCTCGGTCGCTGATGGCCCTGACCGCCAGCGCCTTGCTGGCCGGTTGCAGCAGCCCGCAAACCCTGTACCAGTGGGAAGGCTACCAGCCACAAGTCTACGAATACTTCAAAAGCGAAACGCCGAAAGAAGCCCAGGCCGAAGCGCTGGAAGCCGATCTGCAGAAGATCCGCGCCAGTGGCAAGCCGGTACCGCCGGGTTACCACGCTCATCTCGGTCTGCTGTACCTGAGCATGGGCAAGGACGATCAGATGGTGCAGCAACTGCGCACCGAAAAGACCCTGTTTCCCGAGTCCGGCACCTACATGGATTTCTTGCTTAAGAACGCCAAGACCGGAGACGCCAAATGATCTCGCGCGCCCTGAAACTGCTGGCTGCGGGCCTGGCGCTGACCGTTCTCGGCGGCTGCGTCGCGCCTAAAACCGTGGACTATTCGGCGTACAAGCAAGCACGCCCGAAGTCCATTCTGGTGCTGCCGCCGCTGAACACCTCGCCGGACGTCAAGGCGTCCTACAGCCTGCTGTCGCAAGTGACGTTCCCGTTGGCCGAGGCCGGTTATTACGTATTGCCGATCACGCTGGTCGACGAGACGTTCCGCCAGAACGGCCTGACCACGCCGGATGACATCCATCAGGCGCCGGCCAACAAACTGCACGAAATCTTCGGCGCCGACGCAGCGCTGTACATCACTGTCAGCGAGTACGGCACACGCTACATGGTGATCAGCAGCGAAACCGCCGTGACCGCCAGCGCGAAACTGGTCGACCTGAAAACCGGCACCACCCTGTGGACCGGTTCGGCCCGGGCGTCGAGCGAAGAGGGTGGCAATAACAGTGGCGGCGGCCTGATCGGCGCGCTGATCACCGCTGCGGTGAAACAGATCGTCAACAGCTCCACCGATGCCGGCTATCCGATTGCCGGTGTGGCCAGCAATCGTCTGCTGTCGGCCGGTCATCCGGCAGGCCTGCTGTACGGGCCACGGTCGCCGAAGTACGGCACTGACTGATCGACCTGTAATGGCGACCCACCTCGGTGGGCCGCCGTTTTATTTGGTGGGCCAGAACCGCTCGCCACCCCCCGGCGCCTCCGTCCATGCTTGCAACGAGCGGGTCGGCAAATCGAAGTAATCCCGGGTCCGTGCATAACCATGCCCGCCCATGCGCCCGATCGCATCCAGTCCCAATTGATCGATGTACAGGGTTGTCGGATCGATCAACTCGTCGCGCACATGCGCCATCAGCACCTCGCCAAAAATGATCTCCCGCGACTGACCGATGTTCAGCGCCATCATCCGTCGACATTCCAGCGCCACCGGTGCTTCGCCGATTCGCGGGCATTTGACCGAAGTACCGGGAATCGCCGTCAGGCCGGCAGCCGTCAACTCATCGAAGCCCGGTGCAAACGGCACGGCGCAAACGTTCATGGCCTCCACCAGCGCATCGTTGACGATGTTGACGGTGAATTCCTGATTCATCTGGATATTGCGCGTGGTGTCCTTGGGACTCTGGTCGCCGTAGTTCTCCACGCCAAGCGCCAGAATGGGCGGGTCTGCCGACAGTGCATTGAAGAAACTGAACGGCGCGGCGTTGACCCGACCTTCGCCGTCGATGGTGGTGACCAGTGCAATCGGGCGTGGCACCACGCTGCCGATCAGAATCTTGTATTTTTCCCGTGGGCTCAGTTGGCTGAAATCGAAGCTGTGCATGGCAGAAATCTCTAGGAGAGTGGATCGATGGTGCTCAGTGGCGCCTCGGCGCTGTAGTCATCGGCGAACGGAATGGCCGGCTGGAACAGGGTTTTCCAGTCCGGACGACCAGGGGCCCGGTCGCTGTGGCTGCGCATCAGTTTTTCGTATTGGCGTTGGGCCTGGCGTTGCAGGGCCGGGTAGTCGACGCCGTTGACCTGACCGTCGTGCATTACGCAGCGACCGTCGATGTAACTGGCGATGCAGTCGTCGCCGCGTCCGGCCAGCAGCAGGTTTTTCAGTGGGTCGAACAACGGGCCCAGGTGCAGGCCGCGCAGGTTGAATACGGTGATATCCGCTTTGGCGCCGGGAGCCAGGCGACCGAGGTCGTCACGGCCCAAAGCCTTGGCGCCGCCGAGGGTGGCGGCGTTGTACAGATCGAGGCTGCTGGTCAGCGCCGAGCCGCCCTCCATCAAACGGGCGATGTTCAAACCGTGGCGCATGTTTTCCAGCAAGTCCGCCGGCCAGGTGTCGGTGCCGAGGGCGAAATTGATGCCTTTGGCCCGATAGCGGCCGAACGAATTCAATGCCTCGCCATCGCGGGCAAACACCAGTGGGCAGTGCACCAGACTCGCGCCGCTGTCGATGACCCGTTGCAGGTCGTCATCGCCCGAGGTGTAGATGCCGTGGGGCAACAGGCTGCGCGGGGTGAGCAGGTCGAGTTGTTGCAACCAGCCCAGCGGTGAAGCACCGCGCAATTGCTCGACCATCGCCACTTCGCCGGGCGCCTGGCAGCAATGCAGACGCATCGGTGCGTTCAGTTCGCGGCTCAGGGCGGAGGTACGTTGCAGCAGCGCCGGGGTGCAGGTCTGGATGCGATCCGGCAGCAGCGCACCGCGAATCAACCCGGCGTGGGCGCCATCGAAATCCTTGAAAAACCGTTCGGCCGCGTCCAGCCCCGCCAGGCCCCGAGCTTCGTCCCAGTGATGGGCGAGAGTGCCGTCGGCGCGCCAGTAACTCATGCCGCTCATGTAGCAGGGGCCGAGATAAGTGCGCAGCCCCAGATCGCCCGCCACGTCGGCGACAGCGGCGAACTCCTCGTAGGTCTCCGCCCATTCGCGGTAGTACATCGAGGTGATCGGCATGGCCGTGGTGATGCCGTTGCGGATCAACTGGGTGAAGGCGTAGCGGTATTTGAAAACCTCTTCTTCGGGGCTGAACGACTCACGCGGGCCGGCCGCCAGATAATCCGCAGACCACATCCGGCCCATGGCACGTTCGTCGCCGTTGTCCAGAGTCAGCACCGTGGAGTCGAGATCGCCGAGGGCATCGAGGTCGATGAAGCCGGGACCGATCAGCGCATTGCCGTAGTCGATCCACTGATCCACCGGCCCTTGGTAACCGCGCCCGACAAACTCGATGCGCGCCCCGGCAAACACCACCTCGCCGTCACGCCACAGCACGTGTTGCGTGCCGTCGAAACCGACCACGCAACTGGCCTTCAGGCCGATCCGTTTCACAGACGGCTGCCCAGCAAACGACCGCCGCTGGCAATCAGTTCGCCGCCGCGATAGACCTGACGTACAGGGCGCGCGACCACGGCTTCACCGAGGGTTTCGACCGGCATCAACAGAAAGTCCGCAGGTTTGCCGATGTCGAAGCCGTAACTTTCGACTCCCAATGCGCGGGCTCCATTGACCGTCGCCGCTTCGAACGCCGCCGCCAGTTCATCGTCCTTGCCCAGGTCGAAACGGAACGCCAGCAACATCGCCCGTTCGAGCATGTCGCCATTGCCCATCGGCGACCATGCATCGCGAATGCCGTCGGAGCCCAGGCACACGTTGACCCCGGTCTCGCGCAGCGCCATAAACGGCGGAACGGCGCAGTCGGCCGGCGCCGAACTCATCAGTGAAATGCCCAGTGCAGCGAGGCGTTCGGCGACGGGTTTGACCTGGCTCCACGGCAGCATGCCGAGGCAATAGGCGTGGCTGATCATCACCCGGTTTTGCAGGTTGAAACGCTCGGTGTAATCGGCGATCCGCGCAATCTGCCATAGGCCCAGTTCACCCTTGTCGTGCAGGTGAATATCCACGCCGCGCTGAAATTCGCTCGCCAGTTTGAACACGAAATCCAGCTGGGCGATCGGGTCGTTGTCGATGCCGCAGGGGTCGAGCCCGCCAACGTTTTCCACGCCCAGGGCCATGGCTTCGCGCATCAGCTCGGCGGTGCCGGGGCGGCTGATCAGGCCGGTTTGCGGGAAGACCACCAGTTGCAGGTCGATCAGGTCGTCGTAGCGTTCGCGCAGTTGCTGCATGGCTTCGACGTGACGCAGGCCGAATTCCGGGTCGATGTCGACGTGGCAACGCATCGTCAGCGAACCCCGGGCGATGCAGTTTTCCAGCAGGGCGCCGGCGCGTTCGGCGATCGGCGCTTTCACTTCGCGCAATACGCGGCGCTCGTTGCTGATGTAGTCCTTGAGCGTGGGGCCGGCGCTGTTCGGGCGCCAGGGCTGGCCGTACAGGGTCTTGTCGAGGTGGACGTGGCTTTCCACCAGTGGGGCGGTGAGCAACTGGTTCTGGCCGTCGATGTCGGTGGCGGCCAGCGGGGTGTTCGAGGCCGGGCGGCGTTGGGTGAACTTGCCGTTTTCGATCAGCAGGTCTTCGGCGGGGGCGCCGTAGGGGCGGATGTTTCTGAGCCAGCGGGGGGCAGTCATTGGAACCTCGTTTGTTCTTTGGATTTTTTTCCCCTCACCCTAGCCCTCTCCCGGAGGGAGAGGGGACCGAATGGGGGATATTGAAGAGCTACGCCGACCTGAACGATTGGCTCTGAATCCATAGTCGACCAGGTCTTTCAGGTCGGCGGACAGCGCAAGACAACTCGGTCAGTCCCCTCTCCCTCCGGGAGAGGGTTAGGGTGAGGGCAGCGGTTTCGGATCAACCCTTGAGCTTCGACCAGATCCGATCCTGCAGCTCCCTTGCCTTGTTGCTGCATTCCTTCTCCGGCCGCAGCCGCGAGGCGTATTCCTCGGGCATGTTGATCGCGTCCATGACTTTCCATTTCGCATCCAGCAATTGGTCGCTCTGAATCCCGTTGGCATAGGCGATCGCGTTGGACACGGCAGCGGCGTTTTCCGGTTTCATCATCCAGTCGATGAAGATCTTCGCGTTGCCCGGATGCGGGGCGCTTTTCGGTACGGCGAAGTTGTCCTGGAACATCGCCAGGCCTTCTTTCGGGTACACGTATTTGATCGTGCTCTTCTGCAACGTGGCCCGGGCCGTCGAGCCGTTCCAGTTCTGCATCATGATCACCTCACCTGAGGCCATGCGGTCGACGGTGTTGTCGGAGCTGTACATCTTCAAAAACGGTTTCTGTTTTTGTAGCAGCTCGAGGATGCGCTTGGCGTCCTGCGGGTTTTCCGTGCATTCGTCGACGTTCAGGTAATGGCTGGCGGCGTTGATCACGCTGCTGGAAGTGTCGAGGGCGGCGAGCTGGCCTTGCAGTTCCTTGCGCGGTTCGAAGAATTCCTTCCACGAATCGTCGAGCTTGCCGCCCGGCACCCGTGCGCTGTCATAGGAAAACCCGGTGGTGCCCCACAGGTACGGCGCCGAAAACTTGCGGCCCGGGTCGAAGCTCGGGTCGCGGAACGGCCCTTTGACGTACTGGAAGTTGCTCAGGGTGGGCGTGTCGATTTCCAGCAGCAGATCCTGCTTGATCAGCGTCTGCATGATCGACTGCGACGGCACGATCACGTCATACGCCGCGCCGCCGGCCTGCAACTTGGCGAGCAGGGTTTCGTTGCTGTCGTAGCCGTCCATGGTGACCTTGATTCCGGTCTCCTTTTCGAACTTGGCCAGCAGGTCCACCGGGTAGTAATCGGTCCAGTTGTAGAAGAACAATTGCTTGGGCTCGGCGGCGTGGGCGCCGAACGCGGTGAAACAACTCAGGGCCAGACCGGATACTGCCAGACGCATGTTTTTCAATTTCATGAGAGCGCTCCAGGTTTATTGTTGTTTGCCGCGTTGGCCGAGCCAGAAGGCCAGCACCACGAGCACGATGGAAATCACCAGCATCAGGGTCGAGATCGCATTGATCTCGGGTGTCACGCCGGCCTTGATCGCCGAGAAGATGTACACCGGCAACGTGGTCGAACCGGGCCCGGCAACGAAGAAGGTCATGATGAAATCGTCGAGGCTGACCACGAACGCCAGCACCGAACCGGACAACACCGCCGGCCACAGCAGCGGCAGGGTCACGCGGCGAAACACCTGCCACGGGTTGGCGTACAGGTCGTTGGCGGCTTCCAGCAGGCTCTTGTCCAGATCGTTGAGGCGCGCGCGGATCGGCAGGTAGGCGAACGGAATGCAGAAGCCGATGTGCGCGACGATCACTGTCATCAGACCGAGCTTGATCCCCAGCGCCATGAACAGCAGCAGGGTGGCCACGGCGGTGACGATCTCCGGCAGGATCAGCGGCAGGTTGATCCCGCCCTCGACCATTTTCTGCCCGTAAAACGGCCGGTAAGTCGCCAGCGCTGCCAGCAACGCAATCGCTGTGGCGCACACGGTGGCGATGGTCGCGACGATGATCGAATTCAGCGCCGCCGTCTGGATCGACGGGTTGGCCAGGATCCGCCCGTACCAGGCGAACGAGAACTCGGTCCACACCGTCGCCGAGCGGTTGGCGTTGAAGCTGTAGGCAATCAACACCAGGATCGGCACGTACAGATAGGCGAGGATCAGCAGGCTGATTTCCCGGGTCGCCGGGAGTTTCTTCAGGTGCAGAGAGATCATGCTTTCGCTCCCCGGTTCAGGTTTTTCGCCGCGCTGCGGCTGTAGAGGGCGTAGAGCACCAGCGACAACAGCAGAATCCCCAGCAGCAGGAACGACAGCGAACTGCCCAGCGGCCAGTTGCGCGCGGTGCCGAATTGCTGCTGGATCAGGTTGCCGATCATCAGGGTTTTGCCGCCGCCGAGAATCGCCGGGGTGATGAAGGCGCCGAGGCTCGGCACGAACACCAGCAGCGCGCCGGCAATCACCCCGGGCATCGACAGCGGCAGGATGATCCGGCGCAGTGCATGCCAGCGGTTGGCGCCCAGGTCATAGGCGGCTTCCACCAGACGCCAGTCGAGTTTTTCCAGGGTCGAGTAGATCGGCAGAATCATGAACGGCAGAAAGCTGTAGACCAGACCGACGCTGACCGCGAAATCGTTGTAGAGCAGGGTGATGCCGCCGGCACTCGGGAACAGCGCGTTGAGCGTCTGGGCGACCCAGCCCTGTTCGCGCAGGATGATCAGCCACGCGTAGTTGCGGATCAGCAGGTTGGTCCAGAACGGAATGGTGATGAGCAACACCATCAGGTTGCGCCGGCGCGGGGTCAGGCTCGACATCCATAGCGCCACCGGAAATCCGAACAGGAAACACAGCACTGTGGTGCCGCCGGCCTGGAACACCGAGCGCAACAGCGCCTGGGCATAGACCCAGTTCAGCTCCAGTTCGCCGTCGAAACCTTCCTGGAAAAACAGCTGCACGTAACTCTGCAGTTGCCATTGGGCCTGCCAGTCGACGCCGCCGTAGGTGTTGCGTGGCAGCAGGCTGATGTAACCCATGATCCCCAGCGGAATGGCGATCAGGGCGAGCAGGGTCAACACCACCGGGCTGAGCAACAGCGCCCGGTTAAGGGAGGGGGAAGTGCTGCTGACGCTCATCTCAGGCCTCCATCAACAGGCAGGCCTGGGGCGGCAGGTGCACGGCCACGCGCTCACCGACGGTGCGACAAGCGTTCAGGCCTTCGTTGTTTTCTCGCAGCATGACTTTGATGTCGTTGTTCAAGCGGCACTGGTACAGGGTCGCGGTGCCGACATACAGCACCGCCTCGATCACCCCGCGCAGGTGATGGGGCTGATCCGCGGCGACCAGTTGCGAACGCTCGGGGCGGAACGCCAGTTGCACGCTGCTGCCATTGACGCCTTGAGGCGGGCAGGGGATTTCCACCGGCATGCCATTGGGTACGAAGATGTTTTCGTTGTGTTGGCCGCGCTTGAGCTGGCCGGGGAGGAAGTTGATGTCGCCGATGAACTGGGCGACGAAACGGTGCTGCGGGCGTTCATAGATGTCGGTCGGGGTGCCGATCTGCAGGATCTTGCCGGCGGACATCACCGCGATCCGGTCGGACAGGGTCAGCGCCTCTTCCTGATCGTGGGTGACGAAGATGAAGGTGATCCCGGCTTCCTGCTGCACGCGCTTGAGTTCGACCTGCATTTCCTTGCGCAGCTTCAAGTCCAGCGCCGACAGCGGCTCGTCGAGCAACAGCACTTTCGGCTTCGGCGCCAGGGCCCGTGCCAGAGCGACGCGTTGCTGCTGGCCGCCGGACAGTTCCGCCGGTTTGCGCCCGGCCAAGTGCTCCATCTGCACCAGCGCGAGCATCTCGTCGACCCGCCCCGGAATCGTCTTGCGATCAAGACCCTGCATCTCGAGGCCGAAGGCGATATTCTGCGCGACACTCATGTGCGGAAACAGCGCGTAACTCTGGAACACCGTGTTGACCCGACGCTTGAACGGCGGCAGGTGGTTCACCGTTTCGCCCGCCAGACGGATCTCGCCGTCGCTGACGTGTTCGAAGCCGGCGATGGTGCGCAGCAGGGTGGTCTTGCCGCAGCCCGAGGGGCCGAGCAGGGTGAAGAACTCGTTGTCGGCGATGTTCACCGACACCTTGTCGAGGGCCGGCGCGAGGCCAGGATCATCGGAGTACCGTTTGGAGACATTACGCACTTCAATTGCTATTGGTTGACCCATAATGGTGCAATCCTCTAATTATTGTATGCAATATCTGAATGCAATTTAGAAATACCCGGATTAATCTGCGGGTGCAACCCCCTTTTTCCCTGGCTGACGTTCGTGTAGGGATCGCGCCGGGAACCGTTGCCCGCACTGAAGGAGTTTTCGAATGACCGAGAAGAAACTGGAAACCACGGTCGACCGCGTCTACCAAGGGGTTTACGAGGCGATCAGCAAGCGTTCGCTGCGTCCGGGAATGAAACTGGGCGAGGCATCGCTGGCCGAATTGTTCAATGTCAGCCGCACGTCGGTTCGGGCGGCGCTCAAGCAACTGGAGGCCGACGGCCTGGTCACCACCGAGCCCAATAAAGGTGCGTCGGTGTCGTTGCCCAGCGATGAAGAGATCCGTTCGCTGTTCGAAACCCGGCGTCTGATTGAGATCGGCATCGTCACCGAACTGTGCCGGCGCAAGGACACCGCCGCGATGCAGGACCTGCGCGATCACTTGCTGCTGGAGGACGAAGCCCATGCGGCCGGCGACCACGAGCGGTTGATTCACCTGCTCGGCGAGTTCCACATCAAATTGGCCCGCAGCCTCAACAACCCGGTACTGCTCGACTGGTTCCAGAAGCTGATTTCCCGCGCCTCGCTGTACGCCGCAGCGCTGGATGACGACAGCCACGAAGCCTGTCGCGACGACGAACACCTTCGCCTGATCGAGTACATCGAGGCCGGCAATCAGAGCGCAGCCATCGAGCTGACCTGCATGCATCTGGATGGCATCCAGAAGGCGATTCTCGACGTCGCTGCGAAGCTCAAGACCGGCTACCATCCGCTCAAGCACCTGATCGAGGTCTGAGTGTCTGCCGCCAGTGAAATCGGCTATACCTCTATGAAACCATCGCTGCCCGGCGTGCTCGAAACAGACGGGTGCCACGTCATCGGGCGTAGCGATCGAGCGGACCAACCACAAGGCGTTGAAGCAGTCGATGCAGTTTTTATCCGATAGCCACGGGTGTGACGGCTGGCAGGGCGAGATGGCCGGACGCATCCGCGCCTTTGACTGGAGCGGGACCGATCTGGGCCCCCTCGAAACCTGGCCGGCCAGCCTGTGCAGCACGGTGCAGCTGATGCTGGCCTCGCCGTTGCCGATGGTCATGCTCTGGGGCCATGCCGGCTACATGATCTACAACGACGCCTATTCCCGATTCGCTGGCGGACGGCATCCGTATCTGCTCGGATCACCGGTGGAACTGGGCTGGCCGGAGGTCGCCGATTTCAACCGGCATGTGGTCGACACCTGTCTGGCGGGCGGCACGCTTGAATATCGCAACAAAGTACTGGTGCTGCTACGCGATGGCGTGCCCGAGGATGTCTGGCTAGACCTTTATTACAGCCCGGTTGCCAATGATGCCGGGGTGCCTTCGGGCGTGATGGCGATGGTGGTGGAAACCACTGAACTGGTGTTGTCCGAGCGTCTGCGTCAGGCCGCTGAAGATGCCTATCGCGCCGACAACGAACGGGTTCGCCTGGCGCTGAACGCCGGGGCCCTGCTGGGCTCGTTTGTCTGGGACGTGAGAAACAACGTGCTGTCGGCCGACGAGCGATTCGCCCGCACATTTTCCTTTCCGCCGGACCAGGACCTGAGCAACCTGCCGCAGCATATTGCCGAAGCGCACATACATCCCGATGACCGCAGCTGGGTGCAGGAGTGCGTCGAGAACTCGGTGCGCACCGGCGCACCGTACAACGCCGAGTATCGCGTGATCCGCGCCGATGGCAGCCATCTGTGGGTGCTGGCCAGCGGCTGTTGCGAATTCGATGAGCAGGGCCAGCCGTTCCGTTTTCCGGGCGTGCTGATCGACATCCACGAACGCAAGACCGCCGAAGAATCCCTGCTCAAGTTCACCCGTAACCTCGAACAGCGTGTGGCCGATGAAGTCGAGGCGCGCCTGAGTGCCGAAGAGCAATTGCGCCAGTCGCAGAAGCTCGAAGCCATCGGCGGCCTCACGGGCGGCGTGGCCCATGACTTCAACAACCTGCTGCAAGTGATCGCCGGCAACCTGCATCTGCTGGCGCGGCATGAGCCGAACAATGCCAACGTCCAGCGTCGGGTCAGCGCCTCGCTGGCGGCGGTGGAACGCGGCGCCAAGCTGTCTTCGCAACTGCTCGCGTTTGCCCGCCGTCAGCCGCTGTCGCCGGCGGTGTGCGATCCACGGCAGATCTTCGAAGGCGTCGGCGAGTTGCTGCAACGGGCACTGGGCGAAACCATTCAGATCGACGTGCAGTTGCCCGTAGAACCGTGGCACATCAACGTCGACCGCAATCAGCTGGAAAACGCCATTCTCAATCTGGCGATCAATGCCCGGGACGCCATGAAGGGCGAGGGCACCATTGTGCTCGAAGCCGCCAATACCTCGCTGGATCGGGCGTTTTGCGCCGGCAAGGGCATCCTGCCAGGGGATTTTGTCCGGGTCTCGGTCAGTGACCGCGGCGTGGGCATTGCGCCGCACATGCTGGAGCAGGTCTTCGAACCGTTCTTTACCACCAAGGCCGATGGCCAGGGCACGGGGCTGGGGCTGAGCATGGTGTTCGGGTTCGTCAAACAGAGCGGTGGGCATGTCGAGATCGACAGCCAGGTCGGCGAGGGCACGCGGGTGCAGTTGTATTTCCCGCGCAGTCTGCGGCCGCTGTTCGATGACACCCCAGGCGTGCGTCGACAGCAGGCGGGCGGCAACGAAACCATCCTGGTAGTCGAGGACAACGAGGCGGTGCGTACCTCGGCGGTCGAGCTGCTGCGCGAAGAAGGTTACCGCGTGCTGGTTGCCGGCAATGGTGACACGGCGATGCAAATGTTGCTGGAAGGTGCCCGGGTCGACTTGATCTTCACCGATGTGGTCATGCCCGGACTGATCAAGAGCTCCGACCTTGCGGCGTGGGCCAAGGTGCAGATGCCGGCGGTGGCTGTGCTGTTCACTTCCGGCCACACCCGCGACATCATCTCGCGCAATCACCAGCTCAGCCCCGACACCCACCTGCTCGGCAAACCCTACGGGCCTGAGGCGCTGTTGCAGATGATCCGTGCGGTGTTGAGCGCCTGACTGTCGCTGATTGACGAAGGGCGACGAACGGACACCGCTGGTCTGACAGGTGGTCGACAGAACCGGTCAACCGAGGCCATTCTGATAATTGGCCAGCGCAATCGGTCGCGTTGGCTGCCGATCAACTGACGGAGGTGTTCCATGCCGGTGACCCATGATTTGTTACAGGACTTGAAACTTACAAAGGAAGAGATCCAGCAACGACGCACCGCGGATCCACATCTGGATGCACTGATCAACAAGTATTCCCAGGCGGACGCCGAAGTCGTCAAGGCCGAGACGGCGACCTCGGATGCGCCGAGCGACGACACCCTGAAGAAACTCAAAGAGAAACGCTTGCAGGTCAAAGACAAGATCGTCGAGCAGTTGCAGGCTCGAACCTGACCGTCAGTCGCGTCATCGCCCCTCGGCGGTGAAACGACTGGAACGACAGCCCCGAACGGCACCTCGAATGTACAGAGTCTTCACTTAACGACTCTCTGCGAGGTGCCTCATGAACAAAACCAGATTCCCCAGTGAGGAGCAGGGCGCATTCGACCCGGTTCCCACCCATCCCGAGCCCAACAGTCCGGCGCATACCGTCCACCATCCTGAGGAGGAACGGAAGATCGCGGATGTGCCGGAAGATGAAGACCCGGAAAAATTCGATCGATCCAGCAACTGACCGTCCGCCATCGCTGGATCGTCGGCCCGCCGCATCGCAGCGATGGCGGACGCCGGTTCAACAAGAATTTCAGGCCTTCATTTCAAGGCCGCATCCAGCGGCAACCGCGCCATATGCGTCGCCTTCAGCGAGCCGAAATACAACCAGTCGCCATACTCGCGCGCCGTGGTGATCGGCGAGTAATTGCCGGCGCTGGCATCCTGCAGATTGGCGATCACTTTGCCGTCCAGATCCAGTCCCAATACGAACCCTCGCTTCTCCACAGGTTTAGGCAGGACGGTCATCGCCCGCACGATCATCTTGCGCACGAGCGGATGGCCGGCGGTGCGATCGAGCAGTGGATTGCGCGGCGTGTACAGCGCCACCCAGAAACGATCCCGGCCATTGAACGCGAGGTTGTCCGGCAGCCCCGGCAGGTTGTCGATGAACAGGTCATGGGTGCCGGCCTTTGGTCCGGTCAGCCAGTAGCGACTGATGCGATAAGCGCCGGTTTCGTTGACCAGCACATAGGCGTCGTCCGGGCCGAGGGTCACGCCGTTGGCGAACTCAAGCTTGTCGAGCAGAACGCTGGTCTTGCCGGTCTGGAAGTCATAGCGCAGCAGACGCCCGTCACCGCCGTGCTCGATGATCGCTTCGCCGTCGTGGCCGTAGCCCCAGCGACTTGAGGCATCGCTGAAGTAGGCGTAATGCCCGGATTTGTCGATGGCCACGTCATCGGTGAAGCCGAACTTCAGGCCATTGGCCTCGGTGGTCAGTGCGGTCAGCCGACCCTGGGCATCAAGGGACAGCAAACCCTTGACCCCGTCGGCGATCACCAGCAAACCGTTAGGGTGCCGCGCCAGGCCCAACGGGCGTCCGCCGGTATCGGCGAGGACCTGACGCTGTTGGCCATCGAGGCTGGTGCGGATCAGGCGTCCGTCATGCAGCCCGGTGATCAGAAAGTCGTTTTCAAGTAGCAGGGCTTCGGGACCTTCGATATCGTTCGGGCCGACCTGCTTCGCGCTTTTGAGGCGTTGATTGTCTGCGTAGACCCCTTCGGTCAAGGACGGAGCCGCTTGTGGCTTCCACGCCACTGGCTCGACTTTGGTCGGCATCAGCAACAGGAAGGCCAGAATCAAAATCACCAGCAGCAGGATCAGATGGCGCAACTTCACACGTGAGCTCCCGCGAGAGACAGATGCCGGGTTGCCCGGTCGCGCAGGGCCAGCATCGAGGCCGCCGATTCACGTTCGATGCGGCGTTTGAGCAGCAACTGATTGGCAATGCGCATGCCCAGGCTTTCGAAGCGGTAATCCAGGGTCCGCACGAAGGCCGTGCCTTCGCCAGCGGCCGAGCATTCGTAGGTCAGATGCAATGACAAGCCATGATCGCCCTGGGCTCGGGCACACCAGCGTCGCCCCGGCAGGTATTCGGTGACTTCCCAGCTCAAATGCCCTTCGCGGCCACCGGCATGAATGTCTTCTTCGAAACGGGCACCGGCATGCAACGGGCCGGCGGGGCCATCGATTTTCAGCGAGGAAGGGTGCCACTCCGGCCAGCGGCTGACGGTGGCGGCGTAGGCGAGTACGGCAATCGGCTCGCCGGCGATGTCGATCGGATGCTGCATGCGGGTCATGGGCGTTCTCGAGTCGGTCAGGGGGACTGGTTCCGGCTCCCAGTAGAGGGTGCCGAACAGGTAATCCATCAGGGGCAGGACGATGTTGAAATTGCGCTCCTGCATGCGTTCGCGCCGGTGATGCAGCTCGTGCAGGCGGCGCATCTGGCGGATCCACGGCAGGCGACTCAGCGGATGTTGCGCAGGCAAGTGCTCGCAAGCGTGAAACACTTCATAGGTCAGGTAGCCCAGCACCATGCTGCCGCCAAACAACCCGGCAACGTTGGCGTTGACCTGCGCAAACAGCCACCACAGGGGCAGGGTGATCACCAGCGTGTGAACGACGATCAGCCACGCCGGAAACAGGATCACCCGCCAGTCGCGGGCGCTGTCCCAGGTCATGTGGCCGGGGGTGAAGAAACTGTGATGGTCGCCGGCATGGCGGGCGTAGAACATTTTGGCGAAGGCTTTCTTGTGATGGCCGAGGTGGCGGTGCACCACGTACACGCCGAAATTGAAGAACAGCAAGGTCAGCGGCACGGCCAGCCACTCCAGCGTCCGCACCTGATGCGCGCTGCTCCAGAACGCGCCGATCGCCAGTACGCCGAACAGCAGCACGAAGGCGCCATGCAGCCACGGGTTGTACAGCGGATGAATCGCCGCGCGATAGCGGCTGCGAAATGCCTCGGTGGTCTGCCTCACTGCGGTCACCTGCAGATATTGTCGTTATCCCGGCAGATTAGCCGATCCCGCCGTTTGTGCAGGCGCTACCTGGAGGTCACAACTGCCATGCTCCGGTACATAGCGTTCTTCAGCTCAACGGGTTCCAGCGTTGCGACCAGTCGTCATCGGCCCTGATCACTTCGCGCAGCAGGTCGAACGCCTGTTGCAGGATTGCCGAGTCACGGTCGCGGGAATAGACGAGGTAGGTCGGATAACCGAATTCCGGCGCTTTGGTGACGATTTCCAGTGCGCCGCTTTCCAGATAGGTGCGCACCACCCGGGTGCGGAAATAGCCGCTGCCGCCGTTCTCCAGAATGTATTGCAGGGCCAACGGGCCGAGGTTGAAGCTCAGGGCTGCCTTGGCCTTTTCCGGCAGCGCGGCGTCGTGCTGGCGGCGGAAGTCGGAGCCCCAATCGATGTACACGTAGGGCGAAGGGCGGTTTGGGGTTCGGACCAGGATCAGTTTCTCTTCCAGCACTTGCTCGACTTGCAACCCCGGCCAGTATTCCGGTTGATAGACCAACGCCGCGTCCAGCACGCCGAGTTCGAGCTGGCGCAGCAGGTTTTCGCCGTCGCGGATGTCCATGCGCAGGGCGTGGCTTGGGATCTTCTCGCGCAGTTCGGCAGCCCAACTGAGCATCAACGGGTTGCACAGGCTGACCTCGCCGCCGATGTGCAGCACGTTGTCATAACCTTCGGGCAACGGCAGGTCGCGGCGTGCGGCCTCCCAGGTCTGCACCAGTTGATTGGCGTAAACCACGAAGGCCTCGCCATTGGCGGTCAGGCGCGCCCCGGCGCGGTTGCGCACGAACAGCGTGCTACCCAACTGGCTTTCGAGCTTTTGTACGCGGGCGGTGATTGCCGTTTGCGTGACAAACAGCTTTTCTGCCGCGGCGGCGAGGCTGCCGTGGCGGACGATTTCCAGAAAGGTGCGGGCGAGGTCGATGTCCATGGGTGGGCCGGTGGTTGAGGTGCCGGCATTGTAAGTCAAAAGCGCCTCATCGGAACGCCGCCCGCCTAGCCCTCTCCCCGAGGGAGAGGGAACCGATACGGGGATATTGACGAGATACATCGACCTGAAAGTTCGGCTTTGAATCCATAATCGACACGATTTTTCAGGTCGATGTATAGCGCAAGACAACTCGGTCAGTTCCCTCTCCCGGAGAGAGAGGGGAGCGATCCGGGGATATTGACGAGATACATCGACCTGAAAGTTTGGCTTTGAATCCATAATCGACACGATTTTTCAGGTCGATGTATAGCGCAACACAACTCGGTCAGTCCCCTCTCCCTCCGGGAGAGGGTTAGGGTGAGGGGAGAAGCGGCCCTAACGATTCAACTGACCAGATCGGTCTCAACCACCCGAGCCCAACCCTCCACCAACCGCGCCGGCGTGCAGCAAGTCTTGCGCTTGTAGACAAAATTGCGGCACTTCTCGGCAAACTGATTGCGGTTGTACAGCATGTCTTCCTGCATCTCTTGCAGTTCGGTTTCGCGGCATTGGCGGATCAGCTCATGATCGACCCGCAGCTTGCGCTCACGCACCGCCGCATACGTCGGATCGGTCCGCACTGAGTTGGCCCGTTGCAGCAACCACAAACCAAACTCGTCCGGGCAACGCGGGCCGATTTCCTGGACCATGCCCAGTTGCAGCGCCTGCGCAGCGCTGACCGGCAGGCAGGCCTGAGTCAATTGTTCGGCCATGGCCGGGCCGACGGCGCGGGGCAAGCTGTAGGTCCAGTATTCCGAGCCGTACAGGCCCATGCTTTTGTAATGCGGGTTGAGCACGATGTCGGCACGGGCGAACACAATGTCAGCGGCCAGCGCGAGCATCACACCGCCCGCGCCGGCATTGCCGGTGACTCCGCAGACCACCAGTTGCCGCGCGCTGAGCAATTCCTCGCATACATCGTCGATCGCCTGGATATTGGCCCAGGCTTCGGCGCCCGGGTCCTCGGCGGCCTGAATCACGTTCAGGTGCACACCGTTGGAGAAACTGCCGCGTCCGCCCTTGACCAACAGCACCTGAGTGTCGCGGGCTTTGGCCCAGCGCAGAGCCTCGACCATGCGCTGGCACTGCTCGGTGCTCATGGCGCCGTTGTAGAACTCCAGTGTCAGTTCGCCGACCTGCCCGGATTCGCGATAACGGATCGGCTGATACGCCTCGTCGCTGAACGGCGCGTTGGCAATCGACCAGTCCAGCACTGGCACGTGCGAGAGTTGCCCGGCCAGCACATGTCGCGCCGGACGCTTGAAGGTTTCTTCGCCGGGTTGCGGTTTGCGTCGCAGCGAGCCGATCCACAGGCTGTGATCACCCGTCGCCACCAGCACTGCGTCGTCGTGTACCGCGAGGATTTCGCCTGGCATCCCGGTGCGCTGATCAAGGTGCGCGTCATACACGTAATACTGCCCGCCAGCGAGGCTGGCGAGTACGCCGGGCTGACCGTCCGCCGCGTCGATGCAACGCTTGATGAAGTGCGAGCAGTCGTGCCAGCTGAAGGTGCGGTCGTCCTGTTTCATGTTTGGTTGCAGGCGTCCGAGAACTTTGGGATCAGCGTAATCCAGGGCCACCGGAACAAAACCTTCGATGAATTTCTCCACCACTTCACGGATGCAACGGATTGCCGCGTCGCTGACACGACCGTTGTACAGCTCGGATTTGCGCAGGCCTGTCGGCAGGTTGAATTCGCAAGTGGCCCAGACCGGGCCGGCATCCATTTCTTCCACCGCTTGCAGGGCGGTCACGCCCCAGGACGGCAGCTCGCGCATGATCGCCCAGTCCAGTGCGCTGGCGCCGCGATCGCCGACGATGCCGGGGTGAATGATCACCACCGGACGTTGCGGGTTGCTCCACAGCGCATGGGGGACACGGTCCTTGAGAAACGGGCAGATCACCAGGTCGGCGCCACTGTTTTCGATTTGTTCGCACACGGCGGCCTCATCGGTGAACAGCACCACGCTGGGCGAGTGTCCCGCCTGACGCAGGTCCAGCCAGGCGCGCTGGGTCAGACCGTTGAACGCCGACGACAAAAGAATGATGTTGAGTGATCGCATGATTGCTCTTCCTTGAAAGGTCAGCCGCAGGCTCCCGGTGAGCCGTCCGTGGCTATCGATGGAGGCGCAAGGTTAGAGAGTGGCGTGGCCGGCGCCACTGATCGAGATCAACGTTGTGTCAGCCAATGTTGCCGTGGCGACCAAGCGCCTTATTCTTAATGGTTTGCTTATCCTGATTTTTTATTACTTCAAATGTCCGCGACGCTATTGCACAGTCGCAGCCCTGATCAACGCCGGACGATCCCGGCGTATCCATGGATTTTCGCAGCGGGTGGAGCCCGTTTTCAGGGAGTAAGGCATGGGGAGTCACAACCCGCATTACCAGGTCATCGGGCAAATGTTCCAAAAGGACTACCGATGGTTATGTGCAGCGGTCGGCCGTACCCTCGGTTGCCCGCACAGCGCACAGGACATTGCTTCGGAAACCTTTCTTCGGGTGCTGGCATTGCCCGATCCACTGGCGATTCGCGAGCCGCGCGCGCTGTTGACCACAATTGCCCGGCGTTTGGTTTATGAAGGCTGGCGGCGGCAGGATCTGGAACGCGCCTATCTGCAAAGCCTGGCCCTGGCACCGGAGCCCGTGCATCCGTCGCCCGAGGAGCGGGCATTGGTGATCGAAGCGCTGCTGGCGGTGGATCGCTTGCTCAACGGTCTGTCGGCCAAGGCCAAGGCTGCTTTTCTCTACCATCAGCTCGATGGTCTTACCTACAGCGAGATCGGTGAACGCCTCGGCGTATCCACCAGTCGGGTTCAGCAGTACATGGTCGAAGCTTTCAAGCGTTGCTATCAGGCGATGCAGGCATGAGACCGGACGAAACGCTGATCGACGAAGCCGCGCAATGGATGGCGCTGTTGCAATCGGGGGACGTCAGCCTGCAGGAGCGTGCAGCCTTCGACGCCTGGCGTACGGCGGATCCACGGCATCAACAGATCATCGAGCAAATGGGCGGCGGGCTGAACCTGCTGCGCCATTCGAACCTGCGCGGGTTGCCGCGCGAGAGTGTGTTGCACAGCCTGAATGCTCCCTCCGGCAGCCGTCGTCGATTCATCAGCGGCAGCCTCGGCGTGCTCGGTATCGCCGTGCTGGCCGGTTTGCTCGGTCGACGTTATGGATGGCTGCCGGAGGCCGGCGAGTTGTCGACGGGTACAGGCGAGAGACGTCAATTCACGCTGGAGGATGGCAGCGCCCTGACGCTGAACGCCCGCAGCCGAGTGGTGCCGCGATTCGATAGCGTCGAGCGTCTGCTGGCTTTGCGCAGCGGTGAGCTGCTGGTCGACGTGGCGAAAAATCTGGCCCGGCCCTTCGTGGTTGAAACCGATCACGGGCGGATGCGTGCACTCGGTACGAAATTCCTGGTGCAGCGCGGTGAAGATTCGACGCGGCTGGTCATGCTGCATTCGCAAGTCGAAGTGGTGACTGCCGGCGGTGCGCGGCAACTGGTGGAGGCGGGCGAAAGTCTGCTGTTCAACGGCCAGGAAATCCTCGCACTGGAGCGTAGCAAAGGCCAGGAAAGCGCCTGGGTACAAGGGCGTCTCGAAGTGCGTGATCGCCCGTTGAGCGAAGTCATCGACAGCCTGCGCAGCTACCGTCGGGGCATTCTGCACTTGAGCCCGGAGGTTGCCGGTCTGCGCCTCAGCGGCCTCTATCCGCTGGACGACAGCGACCGCACCTTGCAGTTGCTCGAACGCTCGCTGCCGATCCGCGTCACCTGGCACAACCCTTATTGGGTGAGCATCGAAGCACGGTTATAAAACCATAACTTCCTGGTCTATCCGCGACCCTATAAAAAGCGCCGGCCCGCTGCTCATTCCCTGCAGACGCCTTCAACAGGGAAGCCCCTCGATGTTCTCATTCAAACAAAAACAATTGTCCCGCCTGACGCTGGCCATCGTGCTGGCGACGGGCATTGTCCCGGCCACCGTTCTGGCGCAAGACGCCGCCACTCAGGTCTTTACCTTCGACATTGCCGCCGGAGCCCTCGACGAGGTGCTGCTGGACATCTCGCGCCAGACCGGCGTGCCGATTTCCTTCAGTCAGAACCTGGTGCAAGGCAAGCGCAGCAGCGCGGTACGCGGTGCCTTGGGCGGCCGGCAGGCGGTGGAGAAGGCGTTGCTCGGCAGCGGGCTGCAAGTCGAGCAGGGCACTCAGGGTTTGAGCATTCGCCAGGCCGATGTGCCGAACGCTGCGCCCGTGAAAGCTGCAGCTGTAGTGCCCGCCAGCAGCGCCGATTACCGTATGGAAAAAGTCACGGTCACCGGCTCGCGGATCGCCCGGGCGCAGTCCGATGGCGCGACGCCGGTCAATGTCATCACCCACGAAGAAATGGAAGCGCGGGGCTACAAGAACGTCTATGACGCCCTCGCCACGCAGACGCAAAACACCGGTATGACCCAGGGCGAAGACTACGGCAACACCTGGCAACCGGCGGCCAGCGCCCTCAACCTTCGCGGCCTCGGCCCCAACCACACGCTGGTGCTCATCAATGGCCGGCGGGTTGCCGATTACCCGACGCCGTACGACGGCAAGGTCAACTTCACCAACCTTGCGAATATTCCTTCGGCGATCATCGATCGCATCGAAATCCTCAGTAGCGGCGCCTCGGCGATTTACGGTTCGGATGCGATTGCCGGGGTGGTAAACATCATCCTCAAGGACAAAATCAATGGCGTCGACGTCAACCTCAAGGGCGGCACCAGCGAGCGCGGCGGCGGTGACAACCGGCGATTGCAGATCAGTGGTGGTGGCAGCTGGGGCGACTTCGACGGCCTGTTCGGGCTCGAGCTGACCAACCGCGATCCGATCTGGGCCGATGACCGTGGCTTCATGCAGAGCGGGCCGCTGGCGGATGTCGGTTACCGTCGCGATCTGAGCAACAACCGTTACCTGGGGCCGGGCTGCGGTGCCTATCAAGGCACGTTCGACAACAAACTGTTCAACAACGGCGGGCGTTGCCGCACCGACCAGATGTACAACGATTACTGGACGATCCAGACGCAAAAGGAAAACTACGACGGCTACACCCGCGGTACGTGGCATTTCAGCGACAGTGGTCAAGTGTTCGCTGACCTGATGTACGGCCTCGATCACATCCAGAACAACACCCGTGGCCCGACCTTCACTTCGCCGGACTTCATCAACCAGAACAGCGGCAATCTGGAGCGTTGGTATCGGCGCTTCGGCGAAGAGGAAATCGGCGGACGCACCAGCAACAACAGCAAGTGGCGCGACACCTCGTGGACCGGCACCCTCGGGCTGTCGGACAAGATCGCGAACACCGGCTGGCGCTATGACCTGGCGGCCAACCGCTCGGAATACAAAAGCGTACGCACCACACGCTACACGCCGCTGTCGTCGATCCAGGATTTCTACCTTGGCCCGCAGCTCGGTACGCGCGGCGGGTACCCGGTGTTTGCCCCGGACGCTTCGCGTCTTGACCGGCCGTTGACGCCGCAGGAATGGGAGCAGTTTCGCGGCAACCTGACTCAAAGCAGCAAGTCGGTGTCCACCAGCTACAACGCCTCGATCAACGGCGAGCTGTTTGATCTGCCGACCGGCCCGGTCGGATTCGCCGGCGTACTGGAAGCAGGCAAACAGCAATACCGGATCGATCCGGACGACAGCCTCAACGACGGCAGTTTCTATGGCGTGACGCCAGCGCAAAGCTCCGGCGGTTCGCGCAAGCGTTACGCCGCCGGCGGCGAGTTCAGCATTCCGGTCACCGACACCGTGCTGGCGACAGCGGCTGGGCGCTGGGACCAGTACAAATTCAGTGGCCGCACCGAGCAGCAGAAAACCTACAACCTCGGCCTGGAATGGCGTCCGGTCACCAGCCTGTTGTTGCGCGGCAGTTACGGCACCAGTTTCCGGGCGCCTGACCTGAACTACATCTATCAGTCCGACAGCAACGGTTACTACCCGGCACAGATCGACTACTACGGTTGCAGCCAGGGCGTGGAGGGGGCGTGCGATCGCGGGCGGGTCGACTACACGCAAAGCGGTACGGCGGATCTGCAATCCGAACGCGGCAAATCCTGGACCTATGGTTTTGTCTGGTCGCCGTCTCGCAACTTCGATTTCTCCACCGACTTCTGGCGCGTGGAAATCGATGACCTGCTGACCACTGTCGACGAAAACCGCCTGTTGCAGGAAGAGAACGAATGCCGCAACGGCACTCAGGACATCAACTCGGCCAACTGTCAGTCCACCCTGGCACGAGTTGACCGTAACCCGGGCAATGCCGCCGTCGATCCCAACCAGTTGCAGCGGGTGCGGGTGAATGCGATCAACGCCGCCAGCGAGCGAGTCAGCGGTCTCGATTTCAAGAGCAACATTCGCTGGGGCGCGGGCCAGTACGGCGCGTTCAGTTCGGCGCTGGGCTACACCCTGGTGTTGTCGCACTTCTACAAGGAATCGGACGAAGCCCCGACCCAGGACTGGCGCACTTCGCGCACCAACTACGACTGGCGCAGCAAGGTCAACGCCAGCCTGACCTGGGATTACCAGAAAGCCACGGCGACGCTGATGGGCATTCGGTATGGCTCCGTCACTAATGGCGCGGGCGACGGGCGTCTGTCGCCGTGGACGGTGTTCAATGCCAGCGCGCGATACAAGCTCAACGACCGGGCGAGCGTAGGTCTGACGGTCAACAACGTGCTCAATCAGGTCAAGCACGACGACTCGGCAGGCTGGCCGTATTACCCGACCGGCAACTACGACCCTTACGGCCGCCAGTGGTGGCTGGATGTGAGTTATCACTTCGGCAGTTGAGTATGGAGGCGTCCGGCAACGTCCTACGGAAGTTGCCGGATTTTGAGTGAAAGCAGGGATATTTCCGACGACTTTTTAAGGTTGGCCGTCGGAAGCGGGGCCTATAGCATCGGTCGTGACATGAAGTCACTGACCGGCCTGAACGCTCGGGCCCCTGACATTGGATGGATTATGCGAACCGCACATCTCGAGCACGAAAACTCTACTTATTCCCCTCGTGATTTCTGGCGTGCCGATCACGCCAGGTGCCCTACGGAGGGTGCTCCCATGCCCCAGACAAAAGCACCCCGGCTCACAGGGCTGAAGAGAGTCGAGGGCAAACCCGTGGAGTTGTTGCTGCATGGCCGGATATGGGACAGGGACACCATGTACATCATCCGTTATGCGCTGGAAGGCTTTGATCTGCGCGACGTCGTCAACATGATTTCAACGTCTGAGCTGTACCGGGAAAGCGAACTTGTGCAGCTCATCACCGGAAGGTCCGTCAGAACCGTACGGCGCTTGCTTAACAGCGACGAGCCTACGCGCCTGAGCCGCCAGCAGAGCATGATCGCCTTCCAGTATGCGCACGCTCTGGAGTCCGCCATCGAGGTGTTCCACGATCAGCCGAGCGCCGAGGAATGGTTGAACAAGGCAACCAAATGGTTAAACGGTTACAGACCCGTCACATTGATTGAGAGCTCTTTGGGGTATCAATCGGTCGATGCTTATCTGCACCGAATCAAATACGGGGTTTATCAATGAACCCGTTGCCTTGGGACGACCGTTGGTATGCGTGGCGGCTGGACCCTGAGGTTTATCGATGCACCTGGGACAGCGGTATTGGTTCGGAACTGCAGGGTGGCCGATGGAACCGGCCCGGTCGGCGTGTCGTTTATGCCTCGATCGATCCCTCTACCGCCATTCTGGAGGTGGCAGCTCATGGGAGTTTTAACGCACTGGATAAAAGTCCCTATGTGCTGACGTGCTTTGAGGTGATCAGTGAGGCACTTGTGAAAATCGTGCAACCCGAGGAGCTGCCCAACCCTTACTGGATGAGCCCGGCACAGTCTTCGCCTAACCAGCAGGATTTTGCCGATGCATTGCTCGCCGAGCATCCGTTCGTACTGATCCCCTCGGCAGCCACCCGGCATTCGTGGAACTTGCTGGTGAGCTGCGATTTGGCGGAAGGGCAATTCAGGATGGTCTCGCAAGAGCGGTTCGGGCTGGATACACGATTGCTGAGGGATGCAGAACTGGCCTGAGCAATCCACATGCCTTTTTTTGCATAACCTCAGCACCCAACGGTCTAAATCGCGCCCTATAAATCGCCATCTGCCATCGCACATCCCTGCATAAACCAAAACGCAGGGATGGCTGTTCATGATTCGATTTTCACCCGTTAGATCCCCGTTGAGCCTCGCCTTGCTGATGGCGATCAACACATTGCCGGCGATTGCCGCCGACAGCCGTGCCACAGAACCGACCACTCAACTGCAACGGGTCGAAGTGACCGGCACCGCGATCCGCCGGGTCGATGCCGAAACCGCCGTGCCGGTGACCATCCTTCGGGTGGAAGAATTGCAGAAGCAAGGTGTGACGACGACTGAAGAGCTGGTCAACCGGATCTCTGCCAACCAGTCGTCCGTAGGCTCAGGGCGTTCGGTGGGTTCGAGCAGCGGCGGGGCGTCTTACGCCGACCTGCGTGGAATCGGCCCGAACAAGACGCTGGTGCTGCTCAACGGGCGCCGCTTGAGCAACAACGCGACCAACGCCATCAACGGTTCCGGCGTGGACCTCAATACGATTCCGTTCGCCGCCATCGACCGGGTTGAAGTACTGCGTGATGGTGCTTCGGCGTTGTATGGCACCGATGCCATCGGCGGGGTGATCAACTTCATCACCAAGACCAGCCTTACCGAAGGCCAGATCAGCACCCACTACGACACACCGACGCACTCCGGTGGCGGTGAAAGCCGTAATTTCAGCGGCAGCTGGGGATTCGGTGATTTGCAGGACGATCGCTTCAACGTCTTCGGCGTCGTGAGTTACGACAAGCAGCAACGTTTGGCCGCCGAAGATCGTGCTTACACCTACAACTACCAGCCGGGGCGAGGGCTTGATTACACCTCCGGCACGGCATCGCCGGCCAACTGGAGCCAGGGCAGCAACGCCACCAACCCGTTGGCCGGTTCCGGTTGCAATGCGCCGGGGCTGTTGTCGCGCAACGGTATCTGCCGCCAGAGCCTGTGGAACTACCTCGATCTGGTGCCGGAAACCGAGAAGACATCGGCCTTCGCCAAAGCCACCGGCAAGCTGTCGGACGATCACAACGTCAGCCTCGAATACTTCTGGGCGCGCAACGAAAACCGTACCCAGATCGGCCCCGGCACCCTGATGGGCAATCAGGTGAATCCCGGTACGGCGTTTTATCCCGGCAATGGCATCACCCCCGGGCCGAGCGGTTTTGCCCTTGATCCGACGCAACCGGTGGACGTGAACTGGCGCGAAACCGCTGTCGGTGCTCGCCAGCATGAGGATGACAACACCGGTCAGCGCCTGCTGCTGAGCTTCGACGGAACGCTCGTCGGTTGGGACTACAACGTCGGCGCCTCGTACAACCAGAACAAAGTGGTCAATACGATCCGCAGCGGTTATGTAAATGACCGGGCTGTCAGCCAGGGCATTGCCAACGGTGTGATCAACCCGTTCGGCCCGCAGACGGCTGCCGGTTCCGCGTTACTGGCGGCTAACGCCGTGGACGGTGATTACGCAACCGCTGTGGGCCGGGTGAAGGCGATTGATGGCCGTGTCAGCCGCGAGATCGGTGACTGGTTTGGCGCCGGCCCTTCGGCGCTGGCGCTGGGCGGCGAGTACCGCAAGGAAGACTTCCATCAGGACTTCGCCGCGTTTGCCGGTGATGTGCAGAGCCTCGGCGTGGACCCCAACGGCAGCGTGTCAGGGGATCGCAGCGTCGCGGCTCAATACGCCGAGGTCAATGTGCCGGTGCTCGACAGCCTGGAACTGTCCGCTGCCGTACGACACGACAAATACAGTGATTTTGGTAGCACCACCAACCCGAAATACTCGTTCCGTTTCCAGCCGTTCAAGGAACTGGTGGTTCGCGGCGCGTATAGCGAAGGTTTCCGCGCGCCGTCGCTGTACGAGCTCTATAACCCGAACTTCACCACCTTCACCAACGCCAACTACAACGACCCGCGCCTGTGCGCCGGGGGTAATCCGAGCAATGGCGGGATCGCCAACCGCGACTGTGCCCAGCAGTTCAACCGGACCACGGGCGGCAACACGGACCTGAGCCCGGAAACCGCACGCAACGTCACTCTCGGTTTTGTTTATCAGCCGTTCGATCGCCTGACCACCGGGCTGGATTTCTGGTGGATCAACATCGCCAACCAGATCGCCGAATTCCCCGAGTCGGCGGTGTTCGAGAACCCGGAGCTGTACCCGGAGCGTTTGATTCGCAAGCCTGACGGCTCTATCGATCACGTCGTTACGGGCCTGGCCAACCTGGGCAAGATCAAGACCAACGGCGTCGACGTGAGCTTCGACTATCGCCTGCCGAGCACGCCTTACGGCGACTTCGGTATCGGTCTGCAAGGGACCTATGTCAGTCGCTACGAGTATCAGCAGCAGCTCAAGGGCGACTACATCGACAAGCTGGGGGACTTCCGTGGCGGTGACTTCTCATCGGCCGGCGCCGTTGCCCGCTGGCGCCACAGCCTGACCGGCAGCTGGAACTACGGCCCGTTTGGCGCAAGCCTGACCAACCGCTACACCAGCGGTTATCACGACTCGGATCGTGAGGCCCACGATTACGTTGGTTCATACAACGTCTGGGACGTGGCCGGCACTTACACCTGGCGCAAGACCCTGGCCGTGACGCTGGGGGTGAAGAATCTGTTTGACCGCGAGCCGCCATTCAGCAATCAGACCTACACGTTCCAAAGCGGCTACGACCCGAAATACGGCGATCCGTTCGGGCGCACGTTGTACACGCGGGTCAACTACAAGTTCTGAGAATGACCAGTCAGCGCCGGTTTTAGTAACCCATCGTTCTAAAACCGGCCCTATAAAAAGTGCCTGTCTGTTGCACATCACAAGCAGGCGGGTACGCGGTTAAAGGATCTGCCCATGTTTTCCAGACTCACTTTGCTGGGCGTATGTCTTGTGTTGAGCCCGGCGATATTTGCGCAGCCCCAACACGCCCTCACGGTCTACGGCGAAGCCCCGAAGTATGCCCCGGACTTCCAGCATCTTGCCTACGCCAACCCCGATGCGCCCAAGGGTGGCAGCCTGCGGCGTTCTTCGCTTGAAAGCGGCCCGTTCGATCACCTGATTCCCTATGTCGAAAAAGGCACCGGCGTCGCCGAGATCGATGGCTGGCTCTACGCGCCACTGGCTTATCGCAGCAAGGACGAGCCCTACAGCGTCTACGGCCTGGTGGCGCAACGCATGGAGCTGGACGCGGATCGGCGCTGGGTGCGCTTCTATCTCAATCCAGCGGCGCGTTTCGATGACGGCACGCCGATCACCGCCGAGGACGTGCGCTACACCTTCGAGCTGTTCACCACCCAGGGCAGCCTGAAGTACCGGCAACAGTTTCGGGATGTCGCCGAGGTACAAGTCGAGTCGCCGACGCAAGTGCGCTTCGTATTCAAGAACAACGACAGTCGCACCTTGCCGCTGGATCTGGCGGTGCTGCCCGTGCTGCCCGAGCACTGGTGGCGCACGCGGGACTTTGCCGAAGGCGCGGGTTTCGAGATTCCGCCCGGCAGCGGCCCCTATCGGGTCAGCGCGGTGGATGCCGGGCGCAGTGTGAAATTCCAGCGGGTTCAGGACTGGTGGGGCAAGGATCTGCCAGTCAGCCGCGGGCTCTATAACTTCGATCAGTTGAGCGTCGAGTTCTTCGCCGACACCGACGTATCGCGGCAAGTGCTCAAGGCCGGCGGCTTCGATTACAACCGCGAATTCTCCGCCACCAGTTACACCATCGGTTATGCCGGCGCTGCGCTGGAGCAGGGCAAGTTGTTGCGCGAACACCTCGCGCCCGGCGCCGCTCAAGGTGCTCAGGGTTTCGTGTTCAACCTGCAGAAGCCGATGTTTCAGGATCGCCGAGTACGCCAGGCGATCGCCATGCTCTGGGATTTCGAATGGAGCAACCGGCAGATGATGCGCAACATGTACCTGCGCCAGCGCAGTTTTTTCTCCCACAGTGCGCTGTCGGCCACTGAGTTGCCGGACGCTGAAGAACTGAAAATCCTCGAGCCGTGGCGCGGCAAGATCCCCGATGAGGTCTTTAGCCAGGTGTTCGAGGCGCCGCGCACCGACGGCAGTGGCAACATTCGCGCGCAACAGTTGCAGGCGCTGAAATTGCTGGAGGCCGCCGGTTGGAAACCCCGTGGCGATCAACTGGTGAATGCCGCCGGGGAGCCGCTGCAATTTACCTTTCTCAATGGCCAGAAAGGTTTCGAGCGTCTGCTGCTGCCGTTCAAACGCAATCTGGCACAGATCGGCATCGGCTTCGATATCCGTCAGGTCGACACCGCGCAATACACCAACCGCGTGCGCAATCGCGATTACGACATGATCGTGGTCGGCTACCCGGTGAGCCAGGCACCGGGGCGCGAAATGTTCAACTACTTCGGTTCCGACGGCGCCGATGATCCGGGCTCCAACAACTACATGGTGCTGCGCGACCCTGCGGTGGATGCGTTGCTCGAAGGGGTGGTGCAGGCCGACAGTCGCGAAAGCCTCTTGCGTCATGCCCGGGCGCTGGATCGGGTGCTGCAGTGGGGCTACTACTGGATTCCCAATTACTACCCGCCGGGAATTTCCACGGTGTGGTGGAACCGTTTCGGCCGACCGGCGATTGCTCCGCTGTACGACGCCGGCCTCGATACCTGGTGGGAAATCAGCCCCACGGCGTTGACCGCCACTCAGGCGCAAAAACAGCAAAAGGAGTTTGCTCATGTGGGGTTATAGCCTGCGGCGTTTGCTGCTTATCGTGCCGACCTTGCTGGCAATTCTGTTGGTGAACTTCGTGATCGTGCAGGCCGCGCCCGGTGGCCCGGTGGAGCAGGCCATCGCCCGTTTGCAGGGGATCGGCGTCGGCGGGGCGGTGGGTGCCAGCCATGTCGAAAGCATTGGCGGCGAGTCCCGCGCGACCCGTGGCCTGGACCCGAAGCTGGTGGCCGATATCGAGCGCCAGTACGGCTTCGACAAGCCTGCCAGCGAGCGTTTGTGGCTGATGCTCAAAAGCTACGCGCAACTGGACTTCGGCAAGAGTTTCTTCCGTGGCGCGACGGTGACCGAACTGATCTGGCAGAAACTGCCGGTGACTTTGTCGCTGGGCTTATGGGCGACGTTGATCACCTATCTGGTGTCGATCCCGCTGGGCATCCGCAAGGCCGTGCACAACGGTTCGGCATTCGATGTCTGGAGCAGTGCGGCAATCATTATTGGCTACGCGATGCCGGGCTTTTTGTTCGCCCTGTTGTTGATCGTGGTGTTTGCCGGCGGCACGGCGCTGGACTGGTTTCCGGTGCGCGGGCTGGTCTCGGACAACTTCGCCGAGCTGACGCTATGGGGCAAGGTGGCGGACTACTTCTGGCATCTGGTGCTGCCGGTCAGCGCACTGGTGATCGGTGGTTTTGCGACCCTGACGATCCTGACCAAGAACAGCTTCCTCAACGAGATCTCGCGGCTGTACGTGGTCACGGCCCGGGCCAAGGGGTTGAGTGAGCGACAGGTGTTGTACGGACACGTGTTTCGCAATGCGATGTTGCTGGTGGTCGCCGGGTTGCCTCAGGCACTGGTGACAGTGTTCTTCAGCGGCTCTTTGCTGATCGAGGTGATCTTCTCCCTCGACGGTCTCGGCCGCCTGAGTTACGAGGCGGCGGTGTCGAGGGATTACCCGGTGGTGTTCGGTTCGCTGTTCATCTTCACCCTGTTCGGACTCTTGATAAAACTGCTCGGCGACCTGTGCTACACGCTGGTCGACCCGCGCATCGACTTCTCCGCGAGGACCGCCCGATGCTGATGCTTTCTCCCATCGGACAGCGCCGCTGGGCGCGGTTCAAGGCTCATAGGCGCGGCTGGTGGTCGTTGTGGCTGTTTCTTGTACTTTTCGGTTTGAGCCTCGGCGGCGAGCTGGTCGCCAATGACAAACCGCTGCTGGTGACCTACCAGGGTGAATGGTATTTCCCGGCCTTCAAGCGTTACACCGAACAGGATTTCGGTGGCGAGCTTCCGTTCCAGCCGGACTATCGCAGCGCCCAGGTGCGCGAGCTGATCGAGGGGCAGGGCGGGCGGATGTGGTTTGCGCCGATCCCGTTCGGATTCGATACGGTCAATTACGACCTCACGGAACCGGCACCGAGCCCGCCCTCCGGCAAAAACTGGCTGGGCACCGATGATCAGGCGCGGGATGTGCTGGCGCGGGTGATTTTCGGCACGCGGGTATCGCTGCTCTTTGCCTTGGCATTGACTGTGATCAGTGCCTTGATCGGCATCGCCGCCGGCGCGTTGCAGGGCTACTACGGCGGTTGGGTCGACTTGATCGGACAGCGTTTGCTGGAGGTCTGGTCGGGGCTGCCGGTGCTGTATCTGCTGATCATTCTGTCGGGATTCGTCGAACCGAATTTCTGGTGGTTGCTGGGCATCATGGCGTTGTTTGCCTGGCTGAGCCTGGTTGACGTGGTGCGCGCCGAGTTTCTGCGCAGCCGAGGGCTCGAATATGTGAAAGCGGCGCGGGCGCTGGGCGTCGGCGATGCGCAGGTGATCGTGCGGCACATTCTGCCCAACGCCATGAGCGCGACGCTGACGTACCTGCCGTTCATTCTCACCGGAGCCATCGCGACCCTGTCGGCGCTGGATTTCCTCGGCTTCGGCATGCCGGCGGGCAGCGCTTCGCTGGGTGAGTTGATCGGCCAAGGCAAGACCAATCTGCAAGCGCCGTGGCTGGGCCTGACAGCATTTTTTGCGCTGGCGCTGATTCTTTCATTACTCGTATTCATCGGCGAAGCGTGCCGTGATGCCTTCGACCCCAGGACTTGATATGCGTGAACACTTGATCGAAATACGCGACCTGCGGGTTGCCTTCAAAGGCCAGGAAGTGGTCCACGGCATCGACCTCGATATTGGCCCGGGGGAATGCCTGGCGCTGGTGGGGGAATCCGGTTCCGGCAAGTCGGTGACGGCCCACAGCATCCTGCAATTGCTGGACCCGGCCATCACCCGCATTGACGGCAGCATCCGCTATGGCGGCGAAGAGTTATTGGGCGTGCATGAGCGCTATCTGCGGCAATTGCGCGGCAACCGCATTGCGATGATTTTTCAGGAGCCGATGAGTTCGCTCAATCCGCTGCACAGCATCGAGCGGCAACTCGGCGAAAGCCTGGCGCTGCACAAAGGCCTGGCGGGTGCGGCGGCACGCAAACGGATTCTGGAGCTGTTGGAACTGGTGGGCATTCAACGCCCGAGCGAGCGTCTGAAGGCTTATCCGCATCAGCTCTCCGGCGGGCAACGGCAGCGAGTGATGATCGCGATGGCACTGGCATGCGAGCCGCAATTGCTGATTGCCGACGAGCCAACCACCGCTCTCGATGTCACCGTGCAGCGCAAGATCCTGCTGTTGCTCAAAGAATTGCAACAGCGACTGGGCATGGCGCTGCTGATTATCAGCCATGACTTGAATCTGGTGCGCACCATCGCTCAACGAGTGGCGGTAATGCGTGCTGGGGAAATCGTCGAACAGGCGACCAGCGAGCAACTGTTCCGGGCGCCGCAGCATCCTTACAGCATCGAGTTGCTCAATGCCGAGCCCGGCGGCGTAGCGCTATGCCGGGACAAAACCGAGGAACTGCTGCAAGTGCGCGATCTCGACGTGCGCTTCCGGCTCGGCGGCGGCTGGTTGCGCCCCAAGTCGTATCTGCACGCGGTCAACGGTATTGATCTGACGCTGCAACGAGGCAAGACCCTGGGCATCGTCGGTGAGTCCGGCTCGGGCAAATCCACCCTTGGTCAGGCAGTCCTGCGATTGATCGAGGCCGAAGGCAGCATTCGCCTCGAAGGAAAGGCACTGGAAGGCCTGAGCGGAAAACAACTAAGGCCGCTGCGCAAGCGCCTGCAAGTGGTGTTTCAGGACCCGTTCGGCAGCCTCAGTCCGCGCTTGTGCGTAGAGCAGATCATCGCCGAAGGTTTGCAGGTGCACAGCGACATGAATGCGCGGGAACGTGAACAGGCCGTGATTGATGTCTTGCGGGAAGTGGGCCTCGATCCGGCGATGCGCCATCGTTATCCGCACGAGTTCTCTGGCGGGCAGCGACAACGCATCGCCATCGCCCGGGCACTGGTGGTCAAGCCGGACCTGATTCTGCTCGATGAGCCGACCTCCGCGCTGGATCGCACCGTGCAGAAACAGATCGTCGCGCTGCTGCGCAGGTTGCAGGAGGAACACGGGCTGGCCTATCTGTTCATCAGCCATGACCTGGCGGTGGTGCGGGCCCTGGCCCATGACCTGATCGTGATGAAAGATGGCGAGGTGGTGGAACGCGGGGAAACGACCGAGTTGTTCCACTCGGCACAGCATCCTTATACGCGGGAGTTGCTGGCGGCTTCGTTTGATGGTTTGAATGCCTGAAACGACAAATCCCGCCACAGGGGCGGGATTTGTTTGCAGGCTGGCTGCAGTCTTACGCCGGGAACAGCTCGGACAGTTTCATCGACAGCATCATGTCGCCTTCAACGCGCAGCTTGCCGCCCATGAATGCTTGCATGCCGTCGGTTTCGCCGCTGACGATGCCTTTCAGGGTTTCGCTGTCCAGCACCAGTGTGCAGTTGGCGTCGGCGTTTTCGCCTTCCTGGATGTCGCAAGTGCCGTCTTTGACGATCAGGGCGTAGTGCTTGTCTTCGTCAGTGATGTTGAAACCGAAGATCAGATCCAGACCGGCAGCAGCGGCTGGGTTGAACTTGGCTTGCATTGCTTTTACGGCATCAGCTACGGAGGTCATGGTTCGATCCTTTTTGGTTGATTGCAGCAGGGTCACAGTAATCCGGACTCAGCGAAAAGTGATGAGTTCCGGGGCCTTCAGCAGTTGCAGGTGTGCGTGACTGTTGAAGGAAGCCAGAGCCACCTCGCGACCGCGGAACTTCAGCTGGTTGAGCGAGGTGTTGACGATTTGCCAGTTCAGTTCAAAGGCCTGTCGGGCAGGCATTTGAGTGATGAGGTGGAGCAGGGCGGTGATGGTGCCGCCCGAGGTAAACACTGCGATTTTCTGGGTGTTGTCGGCCTGATCGAGTATGCGGTTCAGCCCGGCCTGGACCCGCTCGACGAATCCCAGCCAGCTTTCCAGCCCCGGAGTGTCGTAAGTGCCGGCCAGCCAGCGCTCGATGATCAGGGCGAAGATGCGCTGGAACTCGCCACGGTTCTGTGCGGCGTTGCGCAGGATATCCAGCGCTTCGGGTTCTTCGGGCAGCATGGCCGGGAGCAGGGCGCGGATCACGGCGTCGGCATCGAATTCGTTGAAGGCCGAGTCGATTTCCAGAGCAGGGATCGGCAGGCCGACGGCAGCGTACTGTTCCAGCGCGCTGTTGGCCGTGTGTTGCTGGCGGCGCAGGTCGCCCGAAAGGCAGCGATCGAAGCTGATGCCGAGTTCGGCGAGGTGGCGGCCGAGGATCTCTGCCTGGCGTACACCGGTCGTCGACAGGACGTCATAGTCGTCTGCACCGAAGGAGGCCTGGCCATGTCGAATCAAGTAGATGCTGCCCACGTCCGCGTCATCCCGGTACGTTGAAGGTTGTGGCGAGGTTATGGGGATGACGGAGAGCTGTCAATGAAAAAACATACGCTTGTTTGAAATGCCCGTTACAGGCCTGTTTCCAGAGGTTTCACGGCTGGCCGACGAGGCGGTGCATGGGTATGCTGGAACTCATTCCCGCGCGCGTTTCTCAACGGCGCATCGTTTGAAGGAGTCACTGTGGAGTTTTTGACTGAGTACGCCAGTTTCCTGGCCAAGACCGTCACCCTGGTTATCGCCATTCTCGTGGTGCTGGCCAGTTTTGCTGCCCTGCGCAGCAAGGGCCGGCGCAAGTCCGCTGGCCAATTGCAGGTCAACAAGCTCAACGATTTTTATAAAGGCCTGCGTGAGCGCCTGGAGCAGACCTTGCTCGACAAGGATCAGCTCAAGGCCTTGCGCAAGGGCGAGGCCAAGGCCGAGAAGAAACAGAAGAAGAAACCGGACGCCAAACCGCGCGTATTCGTGCTGGATTTCGACGGCGACATCAAGGCGTCGGCCACCGAAAGCCTGCGCCACGAGATCACCGCGCTGTTGACGCTGGCCACACCCAAGGACGAGGTCGTTCTGCGCCTGGAAAGCGGCGGTGGCATGGTGCACAGCTACGGCCTGGCGTCATCGCAACTGGCGCGAATCCGCGAGGCCGGCGTGCCGTTGACCGTGTGCATCGACAAGGTCGCAGCGAGCGGCGGCTACATGATGGCTTGCATCGGCGAGAAGATCATCAGTGCTCCGTTCGCCATTCTTGGCTCCATCGGTGTGGTTGCACAGTTGCCCAACGTCAATCGCTTGCTGAAAAAGCACGACATCGATTTCGAGGTGCTGACGGCCGGTGAATACAAACGCACCCTCACCGTGTTTGGCGAAAACACCGAGAAGGGACGGGAGAAATTCCAGGAAGACCTGGACATCACCCATAAACTGTTCAAGAACTTCGTCGCGCGTTATCGCCCGCAACTGGCGATCGACGAGGTCGCGACCGGTGAAGTCTGGCTCGGCATCGCAGCGCTGGAAAAGCAACTGGTGGACGAGCTCAAGACCAGCGACGAATACCTGGCCGAGCGCGCCAGACAGTCCGAGGTCTATCACTTGCACTATGCCGAGCGCAAAAGCTTGCAGGAGCGTATCGGCATGGCGGCCAGCGGCTCGGTGGATCGCGTGTTGCTGAGCTGGTGGAGCCGTCTGACTCAGCAACGTTTCTGGTAAGTACTGCGAACGCTCGTGGGGCTTCAGCCACACGAGCGTCATGCATTTTTATTATGGGGAAGTGCGGTATATAGATGTTTTATAGTTGAATGTATTGGTTGTTTTGGAGGTTGATTCATCAACTAATCGCGCTGTATTGAAAGAAGTCGTGACTTTATTCTGAATGCCCTCTCTCCGAATAAAGTTGTTAAACATGGAAGTTGAAAATAGCAAGACAGGTATTCCCGTTATGACACCTGCGCAACAAGGTGTCTTCTTCGATTTTTATAAGAAACAGATCCCTCCCTGGTTGTTGGCGTCTTCTGAGGCCGCCCGCAAGAATCTGTATGAGAGTCTCAAAACCAGTTTCAAATCGCGCGACGCCGCGCTGGAGCAATTTCGCCAGCTGAAATCCCCGCAGAGCTTTTGTACGCCACTGTTGGCCAAGGCGATGGCCGAGAAGCTCGGAGAGGCCTTTGAAGTTGATGGGGCGATATTTCAGCATGTGCGTTCCACATCGAGCCTGCTCGGCCTGCGCAAAAAATTGGTACTGCCGATTGATCGGGGCTTGCTGACGGCGGCTTGCGAGAACTTCGAGCTGTCGGAAACCCTGGCCAGTAATTATCACGAGAGGTCTCTGTTATACATTCCGAAGCGGGTGACGGGGCACGCCAATCAGGTGTTAGGGATGCAGCCCCATGAGTTCGCGAGATTGTGTCGCTATCTGGATCTTGGTAAGCAATATCAAAAACATGTTGAAGTATTTTTTGGTGGCGGCGATCAAGTCGCAAGTTTGCAGGAAACATCTGTAGCTTATTCAAAAGATCAGTTTGATGTGGATCGACATATGGCCTACCTGCGTGGCCACATCAGCTTCGATATCTGCCAGATGCTTGCATCGGTGCGAGACCGGGCATCATCGATCAAACTTGGCAACAACACACTCGGGTATCAAAGTCTTGAAATGCTCGGAGTGACACTCAGAGGGCCGATGTTCATCGGCCCGATCAGTGAACATGCGGATGACGATTATCGTTGCGTAATCTATATGCCCGGTGATCCCGAACACCCCTTGAAAGAATACGTGTCGTTTCAGAAGTTCGAAATCGAGTTGAGCTGGCGCTTGCGCGATCCCGAATTTCGAAGTTTTTTCTTGCGCTTCATATCGATGGAGGATCGCTCGATGTTCCTCACCGGGCTGGATGTACGGCTCTTGAACACCCGGCCGAATCAACTCCCTTTCTCTTCGATCTACCTGCCGCTGACAGGTATCGATCTTGAAGGTGATGCAAAACAGGATCTGTTTCTGGCGATCTTTCAGCATCGGGCTGCACAGGTCAGGGCCGACACTCGTCTGCTGGTGGTGCCCACTGATGACGAAGATGAAAAAACCCGATTGGCGCGGCTGGATACCTATAAAGCCATTGGGCTGAATACCGCTCTGTTCTTTCTTTCATTCGTACCGCTTTTGGGTCAGGTCATGTGTGCCGTCGCAGGCCTGCAGTTGCTCGGCGAGATCTATGAAGGTATCGACAACTGGGCCCATGGTGATCAGGAGCATGCCGCTGACTGTCTGTTCGATACCCTCGAAAACCTGATTCTCATGGCGGGTTTTGCTGCCGGTGGTGTTGCCGCGGGCAAGGCCTATAGAGCGGTGCGCTCGTCGAGTTTCATTCAGGGCCTGCGGCGTGTGCCGGTAGGCAACCTGTCGTATCGGTTGTGGAATCCGGACATGAGCGCTTACCGCCAGCAGGAGTCATTGCCGAGCAGTCTGTCGGCGGACGCGCAAGGACTGGTCTGGCGTGGCAGCGATGGTTATCTGCCCCTGGGAACTGATGCGTACGCGGTACGTCCGTTGAGCGGCACCCGTTTATGGGAAGTGCATACGCCACAAATGCCTAAACGCTATTCCCCGGTGCTTGAGACCAATGGGGCGGGTGCCTGGCGGCACGATTCCGAACGGCTTCATGAGTGGAGCTCGCTGACGCTGTTCCGTCGTCTGGGATTTCGTGAGTCGAAGATTCCGGATACTCGGGCCCTGCAAATCATCGCGGCAAGCGGTATCGACGATGCCGCCATGCGCCAGCTGTTTGTCGAGCGCGGCAAACCAATGGCGATGCTGACCGATACGGTCCGACGTTTTCGCGCGGATATCGATGTCACGACGTTCATCGAGCAGATGGCCGCTACAGCTTCTGCGCCGCAGGCCGATGCCGATCTGCAGTTGTACTCACTGACGATGGCAGGACGCTGGCCGCCGGACATGGCGATTGTCGTGACGGATATCACCGCTAACGAAGTGGCACGCTACGGAGGAACCAGTGGAACCCGCGAGGTGAAAATCAATGAAGACCTGCTGAGCAGGGGACAGTTTTACTCTCCGCTGCTGGCAGCGCTGAACGACAGTGAGCGTTCGCGCTTGCTGGGATCTACCACCGTGGAGCAGAAAAATCAGCATGCGCTGCTGGGCAAACATATTGCCGGGCTGGCGCCGCGCTTGCGCATGGCGATGATGAACCGGTTGTTTCAGCGCGCCGATGTCTGCGAGTTGCCCAGGGGCGAGCCGATCATCAAGGCATTCCCGGGGCTCTCGGCCAGTGTCGCCGATGAGTTGGCGCACCATGCCAATGCGCATGAATGGGAGCAGCTTGATGCCGATACCGTACCGCTGCGTCTGGCGGAAGAGGCACGACGTTTTCAACAGATCCAGCGCACGAACCGGGCATACGAGGGCTTGTATCTGGACGCGGCGAGCGGACGTGATGCGGATATGCTGGTGCTCGACACTTTGACGCATTTGCCCGGCTGGCCCGGCGATGTGTTTATCGAGATTCTTGATTGGGGGGTGCATACCGATCAGCGGGCCACTGTCGGTCCTGGCGGCGCTGCACATCAGGTATTGCTCGAAGCGTACCCCGACCGTTATCAAGGCCTGGACTCACGCAACACTGTGGTTTCCAGTCAGCCGGAACGTACCCGGGCGAATTTTTTCCAGACCTTGTCAAAAAGCCTCCCGGCGCACGCGCGCAAAGCGATTGGCGTGGATGCGGATCTGGATGGCACGGGCTTGAGAGGAAAGATTACCGCGCTGGCCCTGCAGCGGCGCGAGGCATTTGCAAAAGTACTGGGGGTTGAGGCCTTGCGGGGCGACTACCGCTCGCCTATGGGACTGGCAGATCGACAGGTCGAGCAAGCCGTCGTGCACTCAGTGCCGGTACAAGGTTCGGTGCCGAACAAATCGCCGGTACTGACACGGCGAGCGAACGAGCTTTACCCCTCACCATCAGTACAGATTGATCAATTTGTTTCGTCACTGAGCATTGACGAAGTATTGGCCATTAGAACCCTTGAGGTCATGCGAGAGGAATACCGGACAATCCTGGGGACGTTGGAGCGTTGGGTGCTGCGCGATACCTGGTACCACGATAGCGAAGGCATGAGACTCAAAGTGTCCTCCCGCAATAAAGCTCGGGCGGCACGGGCCATTCTGCGAGCGTGGCGCAAGGAAACCCGCACGCCCGGACAACCAGGTGAAAGTCATTACAGCCTGACCTTCGACGGGGTGCCACTGGGCGAGTTTCCCGTGATCGTCGGTGACTTTGCGCATGTGACGGCGTTGAACATGAATGGCGTAGGTGCCAGCGCCGGATTAAATGCCTTCCTGCGTAACTTCACCCGTCTGCGGGTGCTGGAGCTTTCTGGCAACGAGCTGACGCGAATTCCCCTGGCGATTGCAGACATGCCGGGGCTGACGGATCTGGATCTGAGTAACAACCAGATCCGCCTGACGGAAGAATCCGTGCAGGAACTGGGCAGCAAAGCGCATTTGCGTTCACTTGACCTGAGCCTGAACAAGGCGTTGGGGCACGCACCTGACGTCAGCGCGATGCGCAACTTGCGCCATCTGGACTTGCACGATACGGGCATCACTCAATGGCCTGCGGACATCGATGGGCTCACTTATCTGGAAACCCTGGATCTGCGCAACAACAAAATCGTGGAAGTCCCGGCGTCCGTGTTCAAGTCGCGTGCAGTGCTCAATCGGGGCACTCATATTGATGGCAACCCTTTGTCCGCGACCAGCCTTCAGGCCATTGCCGATTATCAGCGGGCGCAAGGTATCAGCCTGGGTGTCATCATTCCCGACTACCTCGCCACGGCGCGGCCAGCGGCTGACGCGCAAGGTGCCGGTTGGGTCAGCGGTTTGTCATCCGTGCAGGTCGAGCGGGCAACCGAGGTCTTGATGTCGCTGTCAGCTGATCCGGATTCACGGGCATTTTTCGAGATGCTCATGCAATTGCGGGGGACGGCTGACTATTCCCGTGTCCGTGCTCAGCTCGGCCAACGGGTCTGGGATGTGCTGGAGGCCGCGTGTGAAGACGACCGGCTGCGTCGCGTGCTCTTTCGCATGGCCAGGGAGGGGCGTGCGAGTGCCGCTAATGCGTCCTTGCTGTTCAGCGATCTGGAAGTCAGGGTTCTGTGCTTCAGGGCCGCGGCAGTGGCTCGCACCGGTGGCCAGACGCTTGAAGGCGATCTTATTCGTCTGCTGCGCGGACTGTTTCGATTGCAGGAGCTGGAAAAGCAGGTCGTGCTGGAAACCGCCCGTCGCGCCCGGACAGAGTCGTTGAACCTGCGCCAGGCGCTGGATATCAGTCTGATTTACCGGGTACGACTGGCGGGACGTCTGGAACTGCCTGCGCAACCCGCTGAGCTGAATGTGCAGCTGGACGTCGAGGTCACCGACGAGCAGATCGACAAGGCTTATCTGGAAGTGGTCAAGGCTGAAAACAGCTCACGACTGTCCGATTCGATCAGTCGGCAGGAATTCTGGGCCGAGTATTTGTTGACGAGTCGTCAGGATGCATTCGCCGAGATGCTGGATCGCAGCGCGCGGGCTTTTTCCCTGCTGGAATCGCAGGTCAATCTGTCTCGCGAAACTGCCGCACAGCAAATGACGACAATCCTCGACAACTTCAGAAATGAAAGCCTGGAGTTGCGCAAGCAACTGACCGATGCGGCACTGGCACGCCATCCGGGGCTGCAGTTGCCGGTCACGCCAGGGCCCAACAGATTGGGAGCGAAAACGGTTTGAGCAGAGGCCCCGAGCCCTTTGACAAGGGCTCGGGGCCTGTGGTCAACGGCGACGGAACAGCGGCAGCGGTTCGTCAGTGGCGGCCTGATAGGTCACCGAGAAGTCCTTGAGGCTTTCAAGGGCGTCGTACGGGTCTTTGTCCGCGCGCAGGGCGAAGGCATCGAAACCGCAGCGGCGCATGTAGAACAGCTGGTCACGCAGCACGTCGCCAATCGCCCGCAATTCACCTTTGAAACCGTAACGGTCACGCAGCAGACGGGCGTTGGAGTAGTTGCGGCCGTCGGTGAACGCCGGGAAGTTCAGGGCAATCACCTGGAACTCATTCACGTCGTCACCGATTTCCTCGGCTTCTTCGTCAGCGTCCAGCCACACACCAAGACCGCCATCGCGGGCCTTGAGCATGCGGCTGTGCTCGCGCCACAGTTGCAGCGGGACGATCAGGTCGTCGCAGTTGCTGATCTCGTCGATGTTGAAATCCTTGGGCAACAAGTGCCAGGTTTCGTCGACGACCTCGTTGTTCTTAATGATTCGCTGCATAGACGCGTTCCTTGAAGAGGTCGATGCCAATACGCTGGTAGGTGTCGATGAAACGCTCGTCTTCGGTGCGTTGTTCCACGTACACGTCGATCAGTTTGGAGATCACGTCCGGCATGTCTTCCTGGGCGAAGGAAGGACCGAGGATCTTGCCCAGACTGGCGTCACGGCTGGCACTGCCGCCGAGGGAGACCTGGTAGAACTCTTCACCTTTCTTGTCCACACCCAGAATGCCGATGTGACCGACGTGGTGGTGACCGCAGGCGTTCATGCAACCGGAGATGTTCAGGTCCAGCTCGCCGATGTCGAACAGGTAGTCCAGGTCGTCGAAACGGCGCTGGATCGATTCGGCGATCGGGATCGACTTGGCGTTGGCCAGGGAGCAGAAATCACCGCCAGGGCAGCAGATGATGTCGGTCAGCAGGCCGATGTTCGGCGTGGCGAAACCGCCTTCACGCAGTTCGCCCCACAGGGTGAACAACTGGCTCTGCTCCACGTCGGCGAGAATGATGTTCTGCTCGTGGGAGGTGCGCAGTTGACCGAAGCTGTAGCGGTCGGCCAGATCGGCGACGGCGTCGAGCTGTTTGTCAGTGATATCGCCCGGTGCAACGCCGGTCGGCTTCAGCGACAGGGTCACGGCCACGTAGCCCGGTTTTTTGTGCGCCAGAGTGTTGCGAGTGCGCCAGCGGGCAAAGCCCGGATGCTCTTTGTCGAGGGCGGCCAGTTCGGCGTCTTGATTACTCAGTGCCTTGTAGTCCGGGTCGACGAAGTGTTTGGCGACGCGATGAACTTCGGCTTCGGTCAGGGTGGTCTGGCCGCCGCGCAGGTGTTCCATCTCGGCATCGACTTTCTGGGCGAAGACTTCCGGCGTCAGCGCCTTGACGAGGATCTTGATCCGCGCCTTGTATTTGTTGTCACGACGACCGTAGCGGTTGTAGACCCGCAGAATCGCGTCGAGGTAGCTCAACAGGTCCTGCCACGGCAGGAACTCGTTGATGAAGGCGCCAACCACCGGGGTACGACCCAGACCGCCGCCGACCAGCACGCGGAAACCGAGTTCGCCAGCAGCGTTGTGGACCGGCTCCAGGCCGATGTCGTGGACTTCGATGGCCGCGCGGTCGGAGGTCGAACCGTTGACGGCGATCTTGAATTTACGCGGCAGGTAGGCGAATTCCGGGTGGAAGGTCGTCCACTGACGAACGATTTCGCACCACGGACGCGGGTCGATCAGCTCATCGAACGCAACACCGGCGAACTGGTCGGTGGTGACGTTGCGCAGGCAGTTGCCGCTGGTCTGGATCGCGTGCATCTGCACGGTGGCCAGTTCCGCGAGGATGTCCGGGATGTCTTCGAGTGCCGGCCAGTTGAACTGTACGTTCTGGCGGGTACTGATGTGGGCGTAGCCCTTGTCGTAGTCACGGGCAATCTTCGCCATCATGCGCATCTGACGCGAGGTCAGTTGGCCATAAGGCACCGCCACCCGCAGCATCGGCGCGAAGCGCTGGATGTACAGGCCATTTTGCAGGCGCAGGGGGCGGAATTCTTCTTCGCTCAGCTCACCTGCCAGATAGCGTCGGGTCTGATCACGGAACTGCTTGACGCGGTCCTCGATGATCCGCTGATCGTACTCGTCGTATACGTACATATAAGTCCTGTTCTCAGGCTTTGGGCTACTCGGAAAACGCTGCGTTTTCGCTTGCTGGAGTCCGATGGTGCCTCTGCAATTACGCGCGCACGGCCGCGCACTCCCTAATGGAGCCGGGGCAATATACCCGTTTGCAGTTATGCGCAAAAGTGATGTTTGAGTATATGGAAAGAACCAAAACGACTAACGAGAATCACTGTTAACTAACCCACATTTGTCGTGCGGACAATCATCGTCTTAACTGTGGTCGAGTCTTTCTGCAATCACCGATAAAACCGACAAGAGGCGATGCAATGAGCAACCCAACCAAGGCAAGGAAAAGCGATAGCAGTGTCGATGCGTGGGCCATTCTGTTCCTGATCATTCTGGTCGTTGGAACAGCGGTGTTCTGGGTCAGTCATCAGTAAAACGACCCCTCCGGGCCCGCCTCCGACGATTGTCGGACAAAAAGCGGGATCAGGCGCTAATGGCCGGCGATTGAATGGCTATAATGCGCGGCCATTTTTCCCTGGGCCCGGATGCTTCATGTTCAAGTTTCTCCATATCAGCCTGCTTTTGCTGGGCATGGCCTTCGGGGCTGGCGCGCGGGCGGAGTCCGTGCTGTTTCTCAACCCAGGGTCGACCGAGGAAGCGTTCTGGGTCAGCTATTCGCAATTCATGCAGGCTGCCGCCCGGGATCTGGGGATCGACCTGCGCATCCTTTATGCCCAACGTCAGCCTGAACTGACCCTGGCGCAGGCGCGATTGGCGCTGCAAGGGCCTGATCGCCCGGATTATCTGGTGTTCGTCAATGAACAGTACGTCGCGCCACAGATTCTGCGCATGGCCAACGACAGTGGCGTGAAGCTCTTTATCGTCAACTCGGCACTGACGCCCAACCAGCAGACCCTGATGGCAGAGCGCCCGGATCGTGTAGGCAGTCTGGTGCCCAACGACGAGGAGGGCGGTTACCTGATGATGAAGGAGTTGATCAGGCTGCATCCTGCGGTGGCTCCCGGTGAGACCATCGATCTGCTGGCATTTTCCGGGCTCAAGATCACACCCTCGGCACAACTGCGCGAAAAGGGCATGCAGCGGGCGCTGGCCGAGCATCCTCAGGTACGTTTGCGGCAACTGGTGTATGGCGGCTGGACGCAGCAGCGTGCCTACGAGCAGGCGAAGCAATTGTTGGTCCGATATCCAAACGTGTCATTGGTGTGGGCAGCCAACGATGAAATGGCTTTCGGCGCGATGCGCGCCGTTTCCGAGGCGGGGAAAGTGCCGGGCAGGGACGTTTTATTCAGCGCGGTCAATACATCGGCCGAGGCTTTGCGGGCCATGGTTGATGGCCGCCTGAGCGCGTTGCTCGGCGGGCATTTCACCCTCGGTGGCTGGGCGCTGGTCGAACTTCATGATGATGCGCAAGGCGTCGATCTGAATCAGTACGGTGGCCGTGACCGGCAGATTCCGCTGTTACAGCTGATCGACAGAGATCACGCCCGCCGATTGCTGGCCATGGGCGCCTCGCCGGACTACGGCGTGCATTTTCGCAAGCTCTCGGCGAAAGGCCGTCCGACCTCGTATCGCTATCCGTTCAACCTGCAAACCCTGATGCACTGACGCAGGTTACGCGCCTGCCAGATGCACCACCAGTTGAACGATGCCAAACAGCGTCAGGGCGAAAACCGCTGTGAACGCAATGCCCAGGAAGATGAAGTGGCTGGGCTTTCCATGGGTGAAGTCCCTTGCCCGGTTCTTGCCGCTCTGAACCCCGAACGCCGCCGCCATGACGCTTTGCAGCATCTGCCAGAAGGTCGGTGGCTTGTTGTCGACTGGATCGTCCATAAATCCCTCGTCTGCCGTGTGTGTCAGACAAGCATAGTCAACCCATAAAAAAAGATCGCAGGCTGCGGGGCAGGCTGCGATCTTTTGGTCGTGCTTTTGCTTAGTTGTCGTAACCCAGGTTAGGCGCCAGCCAGCGCTCGGTCAGGCTCAGTTCCTGACCTTTGCGCGAGGTGTAACTCTGCACCTGGTCCTTGTCGACCTTGCCCACGGCAAAGTACTGCGCCTGCGGATGCGCGAAGTACCAGCCGCTGACCGCTGCCGCCGGGAACATCGCGTAGTGCTCGGTGAGGAACACGCCGCTGCGGCCGGCGCGCATTTCCTGGGCCTCAGGGTCGAGAAGGGCGAACAGCGTGGCTTTCTCGGTGTGATCCGGGCACGCCGGGTAGCCCGGGGCAGGGCGGATGCCGGAGTATTGCTCTTTGATCAGCGCCTCGTTGTCGAGGGCTTCATCCTTGGCGTAACCCCAGTGCTCTTTACGCACCTGCTGGTGCAGCCACTCGGCGCAGGCCTCGGCCAGACGGTCAGCCAGGGCCTTGACCATGATCGAGTTGTAGTCGTCGCCAGCGTCCTGATAAGCCTTGGCCACCTCTTCGGCGCCGATCCCGGCCGTGGTGATGAAACCACCGACGTAGTCGGTCACTTCGCTGTCCTTCGGCGCGACGAAGTCGGCGAGGGAGAAGTTCGGTTTGCCGTCGGTCTTGATGATCTGCTGACGCAGGTGATGCAGGCGGGCCATTGGCTTGCCGTCATCGCCGTACAGTTCGATATCGTCGTCGTGCACCTGATTGGCCGGCCAGAAGCCGAACACCGCACGGGCGCTGATCAGTTTCTCGTCGATCAGTTTGGTCAACATCTCGCGCGCGTCCTTGTACAGCGAGGTCGCGGCCTCACCGACCACTTCGTCTTCGAGGATGCGCGGGAACTTACCGGCCAGATCCCAGGAGATGAAGAACGGCGTCCAGTCGATGTACTCGGCCAGCACGTTGAGGTCGATGTTATCCAGTACGCGGGTGCCGGTGAACGTCGGTTTGACCGGGGTGTAAGTGGCCCAGTCGAACTGCGGTTTTTTCGCGATGGAAGCCGCATAGCTCAGACGCTCTGTGCGGGCGCTGCGGTTGGCGGTACGCTCGCGGACTTCGACGTACTCTTCGCGGGTCTTCTCGACAAAACCGGCTTTCAGTTCCTTGGACAGCAACTGCGTCGCCACGCCCACGGCGCGGGAGGCGTCGGTGACGTAGACCACCGCGTCGTTGCTGTACTTCGGCTCGATCTTCACCGCCGTGTGCGCCTTGGAGGTGGTCGCACCGCCGATCATCAGCGGCAGGTGGAAGTCCTGGCGCTGCATCTCACGGGCCACGTGGACCATTTCATCCAGCGACGGAGTGATCAGGCCGGACAGGCCAATGATGTCGCACTTCTGTTCCCTGGCCACTTGCAGGATCTTTTCCGCCGGGACCATTACGCCGAGGTCGACGATGTCGTAGCCGTTGCAACCGAGCACCACGCCGACGATGTTCTTGCCGATGTCGTGCACGTCGCCTTTTACGGTGGCCATGAGGATCTTGCCCTTGGCTTCCGGCTTGTCGCCTTTTTCCAGTTCGATGAACGGGATCAGGTGGGCCACGGCCTGTTTCATCACGCGGGCGGATTTGACCACCTGCGGCAGGAACATTTTACCGGCACCGAACAGGTCGCCGACGATGTTCATGCCGGACATCAGCGGGCCTTCGATCACTTCGATCGGGCGGGCGAAGGACTGACGGGATTCCTCGGTGTCTTCGACGATGTGGGTGGTGATGCCCTTGACCAGCGCATGTTCCAGACGCTTATTGACGTCCCAGCTACGCCATTCTTCGGTCTCGGCTTCCTTGACGCTGCCGTCGCCCTTGTACTTGTCGGCGATGGCGAGGAGGGCGTCGGTGCCTTCCGGGGTGCGGTTGAGGATCACGTCTTCAACGGCGTCGCGCAGTTCCTGCGGGATCTGGTCGTAGATCTCCAGCTGACCGGCGTTGACGATACCCATGGTCAGGCCGGCGCGGATCGCGTACAGCAGGAACACCGAGTGAATCGCCTCGCGCACCGGGTTGTTGCCACGGAACGAGAACGACACGTTGGACACGCCGCCGGAGGTCAGCGCATACGGCAGTTCGTCGCGGATGTAGGCACAGGCGTTGATGAAGTCCACAGCGTAGTTGTTGTGTTCTTCGATACCAGTGGCCACGGCAAAGATGTTCGGGTCGAAGATGATGTCTTCCGGCGGGAAGCCGACTTCGTTGACCAGGATGTCGTAGGAGCGTTTGCAGATCTCTTTTTTGCGCGCTTCGGTGTCGGCCTGGCCGGCTTCGTCGAACGCCATCACCACCACGGCGGCACCGTAGCGTTTGCACAGCTTGGCGTGGTGGATGAACTGCTCGACGCCTTCTTTCATGCTGATCGAGTTGACGATGCCCTTGCCCTGAATGCATTTGAGGCCGGCTTCGATCACGTCCCATTTCGAGGAGTCGATCATGATCGGTACGCGGGAGATGTCCGGCTCGCCGGCAATCAGATTGAGGAAGGTCACCATGGCCTTCTTCGAATCGAGCATCCCTTCGTCCATGTTGATGTCGATTACCTGGGCGCCGGCCTCGACCTGCTGCAGGGCGACTTCCAGGGCTTCGGTGTAGTTGTCTTCACGGATCAGGCGGGCGAATTTGGCCGAACCTGTGATGTTGGTCCGCTCGCCAACGTTGACGAACAACGAGCTGCGATCGATGGTGAACGGTTCCAGACCCGACAGGCGGCAAGCCTTCGGAATGTCCGGAATCTGCCGTGGCGCGTAACCGGCGACGGCTTTGGCGATCGCTTCGATGTGGCCCGGGGTGGTACCGCAGCAACCGCCGACGATGTTGAGGAAGCCGCTCTGGGCGAATTCTTCGATGACTTTGGCGGTGTCGACCGGCAGCTCGTCGTACTCGCCGAATTCGTTCGGCAGGCCGGCGTTCGGGTGCGCCGAAACGTGGGTGCTGGCCTTGTCCGACAGCTCTTCCAGGTACGGACGCAGTTCACGGGCACCGAGGGCGCAGTTCAGACCGACCGAAATCGGCTTGGCGTGGGCCACGGAGTTCCAGAACGCTTCGGTAGTCTGACCCGACAGGGTACGGCCGGAGGCGTCGGTGATGGTGCCGGAAATCATGATCGGCAGTTCGATGTGCAGCTCTTCGAACACGCCTTGTACGGCGAAAATCGCAGCCTTGGCGTTGAGGGTGTCGAAGATCGTTTCGATCAGGATCAGGTCGGCGCCGCCCTCGATCAGGCCTTTGGTGGCTTCGGTGTAGTTCTCCACCAGCTCGTCAAAGGTGACGTTGCGGTAGCCCGGGTTATTGACGTCTGGCGACAGGGAGCAGGTGCGGCTGGTCGGGCCGAGCACGCCGGCCACGAAGCGCGGCTTGTCGGGGTTTTCGGCCGTCTTGGCGTCAGCAACCTTGCGCGCCAGTCGTGCGCCTTCTACGTTGAGTTCGTAGGCCAGTTCTTCCATGCCGTAATCGGCCATGGAAATGCGGGTGGCGTTGAAGGTGTTGGTTTCCAGGATGTCGGCGCCAGCATCCAGATAGGCTTTCTCGATGCCGCCGATCACGTCGGGACGGGTAATCACGAGCAGGTCGTTGTTGCCCTTGACGTCGCTGGGCCAGTCGGCGAAACGCTTGCCGCGATAATCCTGCTCTTCGAGCTTGTAGCTCTGGATCATCGTGCCCATACCGCCATCGAGTATCAGGATGCGCTCTTTGAGGGCTTGCTTGAGAGCTTGAAGGCGGACGCTGCGATCGGACATTGGGACTACTCGAAAAAGGCCATGACGAAGGACCGGGATCATAACAAACCTGTGCGGATTTAGAGCATGCAGCGCTTTTGCATGAATATCGTTCATGTTGGCACGGGCGTCATAACGGTAGAATCGTCGGGTTTTTCTTACAGGATCAGGATCAGGGACATGTCGTACCGCGTCGTCATCAGCGCAGCATTGCTGGTTTTTAGCTTGGGTGCGACTGCACAGGTTCCCGCCAGTTCTCCTTCCATTTCCTATACTCGCGACATTCAGCCAATCTTCACCGAGAAGTGCGTGGCCTGCCATGCGTGCTACGACTCCGCCTGTCAGTTGAACCTGGGCAGCGGCGAAGGCGCGGCGCGGGGCGCGAGCAAGATGCCGGTCTACGACGGCGAGCGCACCCAGGCGGCACCGACCACGCGCCTCTTCTACGACGCTTTTGGCAAGCGTGCCTGGCAGCAGAAAGGCTTCTATTCCGTGCTTGACGCCCAAGGCAGTCAGGCTGCGTTGATGGCGCGCATGCTGGAGCTGGGGCACAAAACACCGCTGACACCCAACGCCAAACTGCCGGAAGACATCGTCCTCGGCCTGCAACGGGAAAACATGTGCGCGATGCCGGCCGAGTTCGACGGCTATGCCGGCGCCCACCCGAAAGAGGGCATGCCGCTGGCAGTCACCGGCCTGACCAACCAGCAATATCAGACGTTGCAGCGCTGGCTGGCGTCCGGCGCGCCGATCGACGAGCAGGGGCTGGCCCCGAGCGCCAGGGAAGCGATGCAGATCGTGCAGTGGGAAAACCTGCTCAATCAGCCAGGCGCGCGGGAAAGTCTGGTCGGGCGTTGGCTGTTCGAACACTGGTTTCTCGCACACATCTATTTCAAGGACGGCGAGCCGGGGCATTACTTCCAGTGGGTGCGCTCGCGCACGCCGACCGGTCAGCCGATCGACCTGATCGCCACCCGCCGTCCCAATGACGATCCTGGCACTCAGGTGTATTACCGTTTGTGGCCGGTGCAGGGCGTGATCGTGCACAAGACCCACATCACCTACCCGCTGAGCGCGGCGAAGATGGCTCGGGTCAAAAGTCTGTTCTACAACGGCAACTGGCAGGTTCATGCACTGCCGGGTTACGGGCCGCAGAGTCGGGCCAACCCGTTCGCCACGTTTGAGGCGATACCGGCGCAGGCGCGTTATCAGTTCATGCTCGATAACGCCGAATATTTCGTGCGCACGTTCATTCGCGGCCCGGTGTGCCGAGGGCAGATCGCCACCGACGTGATCCGCGACAACTTCTGGGCCCTGTTCCAGGCGCCGGAACATGACCTGTACATCACCGATCCGAACTATCGCGGCCAGGCCACGCCGTTGCTGGCCATGCCCGGACAGAACGACGACGTCGGCAGCGTCCTGAGCCTGTGGCGCGACTATCGCAACAAGCGCAACAAGTACGAAGCCTTGCGCCGGGACAGCTATGCCGAACTGCCGGCGCCGAGCTGGTCGACCCTGTGGGCCGGCAACGACAATGCACTGTTGAGCATCTTCCGCCACTTCGACAGCGCTTCGGTGACCAAAGGCCTGATCGGTGAGGTGCCGCAGACGATGTGGCTGTTCGACTATCCGCTGCTGGAACGCACCTACTACCAGTTGGCGGTCAATTTCGACGTGTTCGGCAACGTATCCCATCAGGCGCAGACCCGGCTGTATTTCGACCTGATCCGCAACGGTGCCGAACAGAACTTTCTGCGCCTGATGCCGGCTGATTCCCGTGAGGATTATCTCGACGATTGGTATCAGAGCAGCGGCCAGTTCAAGATGTGGCTGGACTACGAGTCCATCGACGACGACAAGCCAACGGCACTGAAGCTCGACGAAAAAGACCCGAAGCATGACTTCGCCATGCAGTTGCTCGCCCGCTACGGCGACCTCAACGCACGGCCCGATCCGATCAACCGCTGTGTGGATGCCTACTGCTCGCGGCCGAACATCGACCCGGCGCTGCAAAACGCCGAACAGGCGCTCAGCCGTCTGACATCACGCCCGGCTGCCGGCCTGAAAGTGATCGAACAGTTGCCGGAAGCGACCATGCTGCGCGTCGAAACCGCTTCCGGCAAACGCGAGGTCTACAGCCTGTTGCGCAACCGTGCCCACAGCAACGTGGCGTTCCTGCTCGGTGAATCGCTGCGCTATCAGCCGGGTCTCGACACCCTGACCATTTATCCGGGCGTGCTCAGCAGCTACCCGAATTTCATGTTCAACATCCCGGCAGATCAGGTGCCGGCATTTGTCGATGCCATGGAAAGTGCAAAAGATGCGGGGCAGTTCGAGAAGATCGTCGAACGCTGGGGGATCCGGCGCAGCCATCCGCAGTTCTGGTTCTATTTCCACGACCTGAGTCAGTACATCCACGAAACCGACCCGGTGGAAGAGGGCGTGCTGGATATGAACCGGTACGAGAATCTTTGATCGTTTGATCTATGGCAGCTGTCCCAATCCTGTGGAGTAAGGGATCGGGAGCGCCATCGATGTTGATTTCAGTGCAGGCCCTGCGAGCGCTCGCCGCATGGGCGGTGGTCTGCCATCACTTTATGCAGATTTTCTTCGATTTCGAGGCGCGCGGGCCGATAGGGCAGCTGTTCATCGACAAGGGCGCCGTGGGCGTCGATATCTTTTTCGTGATCAGCGGGCTGGTGATTTTCCTGTCCACCGAAGGCAAAGCGCTACCGCCGGTGCGGTTTCTGCTGTATCGACTGTTTCGAATTGTCCCGGCGTATTGGCTCTACACCGTGCTGATGGCGTTGCTGGTGGTGTTTGCCCGGCCGCTGCTGCCGGATCAGACAGTGGACTGGCGTCATTTGCTGCTGTCGTTGCTGTTTATCCCGACTGAAAATCCCGGCGGCTATGGGATCTATCCGACCCTGAATGTCGGCTGGACCCTGAATTACGAAATGCTGTTCTACGTGTTGTTCGCCTGGGCGCTGTTGTTCCGGCTGCAAGTCCGCTTGCTGGTGGTTGCGGCGCTGCTGTTTGCTGTGTGCCAGGCCTGGACCGGGTTTGGCTGGGTCAGCGAGTTTTATCACTCGGACATCGTTTATGAATTCCTGCTGGGGATCGGCATCGGCATGCTTTACCGTCGAGGCTGGATCGGGCCGGCGCTCTGGCTGCCGTTGCTGGGGATTGGTGGTGCGTTGCTGGCGATCTATCACCTGCCGCCGGAACCCCGATTGCTCAACTGGGGCGTGCCCAGTGCGGTGCTGGTCATGGCCAGCATGGCGCTGGAGCGCCATGTCGAACACAACAGGCTGCTCAAGTTGCTGGGAGACTGTTCGTACTCGGTGTATCTGATGCACGTGCTGGTGCTGTCGGCCGGCGGATATCTGGCACGACGCTATGGGATCAACCCGTACCTGATGTTTGTCGTCTGTGTGCTGGCTATCGCTATCGGTTCGTGGCTGAGCTACGAATGGGTGGAGAAGCGCAGTTATCAATGGCTTAGGGCGCGAATCGACGGCAAACTGGCGAATTAGGCGATTGCGAACTATTCCTACGTAAATACTGGGACTTTGTGCCGCGCGCCGATTGGCGTAAACTCCGCCTCAAGCCTGCGAGGAGTTTCCATGACCGCTATTACCATTACTGACGCCGCCCACGATTACCTGGCCGATCTGCTTTCCAAGCAGAACACCCCTGGTATCGGCATCCGCGTCTTCATCACCCAGCCTGGCACCCAGTACGCCGAAACCTGCATTGCCTATTGCAAGCCGGGCGAAGAGAAACCTGAAGACACAGCGTTGGGGCTGAAAAGCTTCACCGCCTACATCGACTCGTTCAGCGAAGCGTTCCTCGACGATGCAGTCGTCGACTACGCCACCGACCGCATGGGCGGCCAACTGACCATCAAGGCGCCGAACGCCAAAGTACCGATGGTCAACGCCGATAGCCCGGTCAACGAGCGCATCAACTATTACCTGCAAACCGAAATCAACCCGGGGCTGGCCAGCCACGGCGGTCAGGTCAGCCTGATCGATGTGGTTGAAGACGGCATTGCCGTGCTGCAATTCGGCGGCGGTTGCCAGGGCTGCGGCCAGGCGGACGTAACCCTGAAAGAAGGCATCGAGCGCACCTTGCTCGAGCGCATTCCGGAGCTCAAGGGCGTTCGCGACGTGACCGACCACACGCAGAAAGAAAACGCCTACTACTAAGGTGTTCGCTGCGGCATGAAAAACGGCGCCCCGTGAGCGCCGTTTTTTTTGCGTGAAATTCAATGACGCCTTCGCGAGCAAGCCCGCTCCCACATTTGGAATGCGATCAAGTGTGGGAGCGGACTTGCTCGCGAAAGGGCTGT